>NZ_JBFBJZ010000011.1:0-177236 GCF_040686255.1 Kitasatospora sp. NPDC085879
CTACACCGAGGGCCTGATCGGTCGCGGCGACATCACCATGGAAGAGGCCGAGCAGGCCCTGCAGGACTTCCAGGGCCAGCTGGAGAAGGTCTTCGCCGAGGTCCGCGAGGCCGCCGGCGCACCCGCTCCGGCCTCCAACGGCAAGCCGGTCGCGGACTTCCCGGTGAACATCCAGACCGGTATCTCCGAGGAGATGGTGAAGCGGATCGCCGCCTCGCAGGTGAACCTGCCGGAGTGGCTGACCGTCCACCCGCGTCTGCTGCCCCAGCTGCAGCGTCGCGCCGGCTCCGTCGAGGACAACACCATCGACTGGGCCATGGGCGAGACCCTCGCCATCGGCTCCCTGCTGATGGAGGGCCACCCCGTCCGCCTCGCCGGCCAGGACAGCCGCCGCGGCACCTTCGGCCAGCGCCACGCCGTCCTCATCGACCGCAACACCGGCGAGGACTACACCCCGCTGCTCTACCTCACCGAGGACCAGGCCCGCTTCACCGTCTACGACAGCCTGCTGTCCGAGTACGCGGCGATGGGCTTCGAGTACGGCTACTCCCTCACCCGGCCCAACGCGCTGGTCATGTGGGAGGCGCAGTTCGGCGACTTCGTCAACGGCGCGCAGACCATGGTCGACGAGTACATCGCCTCCGCCGAGCAGAAGTGGGGCCAGCACTCCGGCGTCACCCTGCTCCTGCCGCACGGCTTCGAGGGCCAGGGCCCGGACCACTCGTCCGCCCGCCCGGAGCGCTTCCTGCAGCTGTGCGCGCAGAACAACATGACGGTCGCGATGCCCACCTCGCCGTCGAACTACTTCCACCTGCTCCGCTGGCAGGCGCACAACCCGCACCACAAGCCGCTCATCGTCTTCACCCCGAAGTCGATGCTGCGTCTGAAGGCTGCGGCGTCGGCCGCCGCCGAGTTCACGTCCGGCTCGTTCCGGCCGGTGATCGGCGACAGCACGGTGGACCCGGCGCAGGTCCGCAAGGTCGTCATCACCTCCGGCAAGTTCTACTACGACCTGGAGGCGGCCCGCACCGAGCGCGGCGTCACCGACACCGCCGTCGTCCGGGTCGAGCGGCTCTACCCGCTGCCGATCTCCGAGCTGCAGGAGGAACTGGGCCGCTACGGCGACAACGTCCAGTTCATCTGGGCGCAGGAGGAGCCGGCGAACCAGGGCGCCTGGCCGTTCATCGCCATGAACCTGGTCGACCACCTGCAGGTCGTGATCGGCCGCAACGCCAACGGCGCCCGCCTGCGCCGCGTCGCCCGCCCGGCCTCCTCGGCCCCCGCCGTCGGCTCGGCCAAGCGCCACGCCGCCGAGCAGCAGGCGATCGTGGACGAGGTGTTCGCGATCTGACGCAGGGTCCGCAGGACCTCCGGGAGCCCCGGTACCGCCCGCTGGCGGTACCGGGGCTCCCGGCTTTCCGCGTCTCGACCGGGTAACCGACCGGCGCCCCCTCACCGCGACGGATCGTCAGCTCGCTACCGTATGGGGCGTCATGCCGCACCTCAGGGGGAGCCGACCATGTCCGAGCAGTTGCCACCCGTCTTCCAGCCGCTGCAGCCGGAGGATCCGAGGGAGGTCGGTGGCTACCGGGTCTTCGCGCGGCTCGGCGCGGGCGGCATGGGCCGGGTCTACCTCTCGTACACGCCGGGCGGGCGGCCGGTCGCGCTGAAGGTGGTGCGCGCGGAGTTCGCCGAGGACGGCGAGTTCCGGAGGCGCTTCGCGCAGGAGGTCGCCAACGCCCAGCGCATCCACGGGCTCTACACCGCGCAGGTGATCGACTCCGGCCCGGACGCCGTGGCGCCCTGGCTGGTCACCGCGTACGTGCCCGGCCCTTCGCTGCAGCAGGTGATCCGGGAGCACGGCGCGCTGCCGACCCGTACCGTGCTGCTGCTGATCGGCGGCATCGCCGAGGCGCTGCAGGCGATCCACAGCGTCCAGGTGGTGCACCGGGACCTCAAGCCGGCCAATGTGCTGGTCGCCGAGGACGGCCCGCGGGTGATCGACTTCGGTATCGCCCGGGCCGCGGACGCCACCGCGCTCACCGGCACCGGCTACCGGATCGGCTCGCCGGCCTTCATGTCGCCCGAGCAGGCGCAGGGCGCACCGGTCACCGCGGCCACCGACGTCTTCGCGCTGGGCGCCCTGGCGGCGTACGCGGCCGGCGGCACCCCGCCGTTCGGCGAGGGCCCGGACACCGCGGTGCTCTACCGGGTGGTGCACGAGGAGCCCGACCTGGCGACCGTCCCGGCCGACCTGCGGGAGCTGCTGGCCCGCTGCCTGGCCAAGGACCCGGCGCAGCGTCCGACCCCCGCCGAGATCATCGAGGCCGCCCGCAGCCATCCCGCGGTCGGCGGCCAGCTGCGGTTCGCCGACGACTGGCTGCCCGCCCAGGTGAACACCGAGATCACCCGCCGCTCCGACCTGCCGCGCACCCCGCCGACCCCGCTGCCGGCCGCAATGCCGCCGATGCCGACCGTTCCGGCGACCGCGCCGTCGATCGCGCCGTCGATCGGTGTCCCGGCCGCCCCGCCGAGCGCCCCGACGGTGGCGCCCTTCGCGTCGCCGCAGTACCCGGCTCCGCAGTACCCCGCGCCACAGGTCGGCGCGGTGTCGCCGCCGCTGGGCGCGTTCGGGCCGCCGCAGCCGGCCGGTGTCCCGACCGTGCCGGTCGCGGCCGGCCCGCAGGCCGCGACCGCACCCGTCCGACGGGGTGTCTCCTGGAAGACCCTGCTGGCCGTCGCTGCGGCGACGGCCGTGGTGGGCACGGGTGCCGGTGTGGCGCTGACCTCCGGGGGCGGCGGCACCACCCGGACCAACTCGGGCACCGGCGGGCAGACGGCGCAGACCGCCGGCCCGGCGGGCACGCGGCCGGCCGGGCAGGCGACGGTCGGCGGATCGCAGGACTCGGCCGCCCCGACGGCCAAGGGCGGCGCCACCGCAAAGCCGTCGAGCGGGTACACCCCGGTCTACACCGACCAGGTGCTCTCCAGCCCCGACTACACGTACGTCTTCGACCTGACGACCGGCAAGGTGGTGTCCTCCTCGACCAATCCGGCCTGGGTGCTGGAGCCGAGCTACGGCCACTTCAACTGGTCGAGCGGCTCGGACGCCTTCCTGGCCGCGGAGAACCACCTGACCCCGGCCGAGTGCGCCGCGGGGATCGAGCAGCAGCCGGTGTCCGACGTGAAGTACGACGCGCTGCCGGCCGGCGGGCTGTTCTGCCTGCGCAACCGGGAGAACGGCGGCATCGTCGTGGTCAAGGCGGTCGAGCAGGGCGGCACCAGCAACTCGGGGGCGAAGGTCTCGATCAGCTACTGGCGCCGCAGCGGCTGACCGGCCGCGACTATCCTGACGGGGTCACACCCCACCGGACCGGAGCACAGCGTGTACTTCACCGACCGAGGCATCGAGGAGCTGGAGAGCCGTCGCGGCGACGAGGAGGTCACCTTCGAGTGGCTGGCCGAGCGGCTGCGCGAGTTCGTCGACCTCAACCCGGACTTCGAGATCCCGGTCGAGCGGCTGGCCACCTGGCTGGCCCGGCTCGACGACGAGGACGAGGACGAGGACTGATCCGCGGCACCGCACGCGCGACATGCGAAGGGCCCGGAAGGCACCCGCCTTCCGGGCCCTTCGCGTGTCTCGGGGGGGCACGTTCCCCGGGCCGGACCTAGGGGTCGCGTCGGGGTCGGGTCGGGGTTGACTTCCCCCCTTCGCGATATATCGTGTTAATCAAGTCGACGCGATACATCGCGAACGGGAGGACGGGGAATCATGAGCGAGTGGACGGTCGAAGGACCCGAGAAGATCACCATCGACGAGCCGGTCAGCAGCCTGCACGTCCGGATCATCGGGGGTGCCGTCAACGTCGTGGCCGCCGACGGCCCGGCCCGCCTGGAGGTCACCGAGCTGGAGGGCGAGCCCCTGCAGGTCGACCTCAGGGACGGTGTGCTCACCGTGGCGTACAAGGACCTCGACTGGAGCGAGCTCTCCGAGACCGTGAAGTCCCTCCAGTCCGTCAAGGCCTTCCTCGGCTCGCTGCGCCGCAAGCGCCGTGCCGTCGTCTCGCTCGCGGTGCCGGCCGGCACCGAGGTCAGGCTCGGCACCGCCTCCGCGGACACCACCGTCTCCGGCATCGCCGGGCCGGTCACCGTGCACGGCGCGAGCGGCGCCGCCACCCTGGTGGGCCTCTCCGGCCGGATCCAGGCCAACACCGTCTCCGGCGACGTGGACGCCCAGTCGGTCTCCGGCGAACTGCGCGTCAACACCGTCTCCGGGCAGCTCACCGTGGTCGCCGGCACCGCCGACAAGGTGCAGGCCAAGACCGTCAGCGGCGCGGTCACCCTCGACCTCGACGTGCAGACGCCCACCGACATCACCGTCGCCACGGTCAGCGGCCCGGTCGGCGTCCGGCTGCCCGCGGTCGCCGACGCCAAGGTCGAGGCGGGCACCACCACCGGTGACGTCACCTCCACCTTCGCCGAGCTGACGGTGGCCGGCAGCTGGGGCGCCAAGCGGCTCGCCGGCCAGCTCGGCAGCGGCACCGGCCGGCTCCAGGTCACCACCGTCTCCGGCGCGATCACCGTCCTCCACCGTCCGGAGGACGAGGACGCGCCGCCCGCCAAGGAGCTCACCACCGGCCCCGGCCCCGACCTCACCAAGGAGGCCTGAGCGATGTCCCCCGTCTTCGGCCACGGCCGGCTCCGGCTCTACCTGCTCAAGCTGCTCGACGAGTCCCCCCGGCACGGCTACGAGGTGATCCGCCTGTTGGAGGAGCGCTTCCAGGGCCTGTACGCGCCCTCCGCCGGCACCGTCTACCCGCGGCTCGCCAAGCTGGAGCAGGAGGGCCTGGTCACCCACAGCACCGAGGGCGGCCGCAAGGTCTACCGGCTGACGGACGCGGGCCGCACCGAGCTGGCCGCCCGTCAGGACGAGCTCGCCGAGCTGGAGGTGGAGATCCGCGACTCCGTCGCCCAGCTCGCCGGCGCGATCCGCGAGGACGTTCGGGACACCGCCAAGGACCTGCGCGAGGAGCTCTGGGGCGCCGCCCGCAAGGCCCCCCGCCCGGAGACCGCCGGCGACCCGTGGGCCGGCCCCTGGGGGGACAGGGATGCCTGGCAGCGCGCCAAGGAGGAGTACGAGCGGTTCAAGACCCAGGCCAAGGACCAGGCCAAACGCGCCAAGGAGCAGGAGCGCGCGGCCAAGGCCAAGGCCAAGGCCGCCGAGGCGGAGGCCCGCAAGCTGCGCGAGCAGTCCAAGGCCGCCCGCAGCGCCACCCAGCAGGAGGCGCTGCGGATCAAGCGCCGGGTCGAGGAGCAGGTCCGCGAGCACGCCTCGCGCGGCGACTGGTCCACCGGCCTCGCCGAGGGCCTGGCCGAGCTCACCCGCAGTCTCGGCGGGCTCGCCGACGCCGCCCGCTGGGGCCACCCGGCGCCCACCGAGGACGTCCGGATCACCCGGATCGACCTCGACAAGGACGGCGGGGACGACGGGGGCGACGCCGCCGCGGCCGAGGACCTGCCCGACTGGGCGCGCACCGATCCGGCCGGCGACCCGGCCCGCGAGCTGGAGCGCCTGCTCGACCGCTTCCGCGACCACGTCCGGGACGCCGCCCGCGACGGCGGGGTGACCCCCGATCAGCTGACGAGGGCCCAGTCGGCCCTGGCCGCGGCGGCCCGGCGCCTCGGCTGAGCGAGCGGTGTCCCCCTGCGGCGAGGCGGGGGGACACCGCTGTCCACCGGCGAAACCCCCTTGCACAGGCGTGCGAGCGATGTGAAATGATCCGCACGCGGACCAGGCCGAAGCGCGGCTTCACGCGCGCTCCCGGGTCGCCGTCGACGTGCGACAGCACACCGTCTCCGCCCTTGGGGGGCACCATCAACAAGCGCACTGCGGCTCTTGCCGCGACCAGTCTGCTCGGCGCACTGGCGCTGCCGACCGGCGCGAGCGCCGCGCCCACCGACCTCTGGGTCGACAACGGCGCCGGGGCGCACTGCACCGACAGCGGCACCGGGACGGAGGCCGCGCCGTACTGCACCGTCCAGGCCGCCGCCGACGCCGCACTGCCCGGCCAGACCGTCCACGTCGCCGGCAACGACTACCCGGAGCAGGTGAGGATCACCCGCTCCGGCACGTCCGGTGCGCCGATCCGGTTCGTCGGCGGCAAGGACGCGCCGAGCCCGGACGGGACCTACGCCAAGGTCGGCGGCGCCTTCGGCGGGTCGGGCGTGCCCCACGCGCTCGTCGTCGAGGGGGCGCACCACGTCGAGTTCACCGGCTTCTCGTTCGACTACGCCAACGAGGAGGCGGTGCTGGTCAAGGACTCCTCCGACATCACCCTGATGCGCGGCGAGGTCTGGTCGACCCGGGCCGCCGGCGTCCGCGTGACCGGGGACTCCTCCCGGGTCACGGTCGGCCGGTTCCGGTTCTCGTACGTCAGCGGACCGCTGATCCAGCTCGACCAGGGCGTCAAGGACTCGGTGGTGACCACCAACGAGCTCTCCCCGGGCAGCAGCGCGGCCGTCAGCGCCACCGGCGCCACCGGCACGGTGGTGGTCTCCAACACCGTCAACACCAACTGCCACGACGGCATCGTGCTCGCCGGGGCATCGACCGGTGCGGTGGTCGAGAACAACGTGGTCGACACCGGGTCCACCGCCGACTACCCGACGAAGCCGTGCCAGGCCGGCGCCTCCGCCACCGGTATCACGGTCGCGGCCGAGGCGGCCGCCGGGACGAAGGTCGACTACAACGTCGTCAGCCCGACCAGCGGCAAGCCTGCCTACCTGTGGGCGGGCACGCCGTACACCGCCCGGCCGGCCTTCACCTCCGCCACCGGGCAGGGCGCGCACGACGCGGTCGCCGACCCGACCGTTCCGTGGGACGGCTCCAAGCCGCAGCTCGGCCCGACGATCGACTCCGCCGACGTGAACGCGCCCGGCATGCTGGACGTCGACCTCGGCGGCCGCCCGGCCAAGGACGACCCGGTGGTCGCGGACACCGGCACCGGCTTCCGCGATCGCGGCGCCTGGGAGTTCGCGAACTTCGGCAGCGTCTACACGCCGACCGGGCCGACCCGTGTGCTGGACACCCGGAAGGCCCTCGGCGCCCCCGGGGCGCCGGTCGCATCCGGCCACTCGATCGACCTCGACCTGGCCGGGGTGGCCGGCGTTCCCGCCGAGGGCGTCACCGCGGTGACGCTGAACGTGACCGTCACGGCACCCACCTCCCCGGGCCTCCTGACGGTGTACCCGCACGGCCAGGAGCGCCCCACCGCGTCCAACCTCAACTGGACCACCGGGCAGACCGTCGCCAACCTGGTCACCGTCCCGGTCGTCGACGGCAGGGCCACCTTCTTCGCGGGCGGCGGCCCGGGCACGGTCGAGGTGATCGCCGACCTGGCCGGCTACTACAGCACCAAGGGCAGCGTCTTCACCGCCGCCGGTCCCACCCGCCTGCTGGACACCCGCCAGGCCGTCGGTGCCCCCAAGGCGCGCGTCCCGCAGAGCGGCTCGATCGACCTGCAGGTCGCGGGTGTCAAGGGCGTCCCGGCGACGGGCGTCACCGCGGTGACCATGAACGTGACCGTCACCGCGCCGAACGACAACGGCTTCCTGACGGTGTACCCGCACGGCCAGGAGCGCCCCACCGCGTCCAACCTCAACTGGACCACCGGGCAGACCGTCGCCAACCTGGTCACCGTCCCGGTCGTCGACGGCAAGGTCACCTTCTTCGCGGGCGGCGGCGGTGGCAGTGTCGACGTGGTGGCCGACCTGGCCGGCTACTACTCGGCCGAGGGCTACACCACCTACAACCCGACGGGCCCCTGGCGGATGATGGACACCCGCCAGGACCGGTACGACGGCAACGGCACCAAGCGGCCGGCCGGGCCCGTCCCGGCGGGCGGCAGCATCACCCTCGACTTCGGCGAGTCCCGGGCCCGGATCGTCACCCTCAACGTGACGGTCACCCAGCCCGCGGCCAACGGCTTCCTGACCGCCTATCCGAGCGGCACCGCCCGTCCGCTGGCGTCCAACCTGAACTGGACGCCGGGCCGGACCGTCCCGAACCAGGTCGTCGTGCCGGTCGGCGCCGACGGCAAGGTCGTGCTGTACAACGGCAGCAGCGGCGGCGCGGACATGGTCGTCGACTGGTTCGGTTACCAGACCTGGTGACCTGACAGTGCCCTGAGGCCCCGGCGGACGTCGTCCGCCGGGGCCTTCGCACGTGTCAGGGCGTCAGCACGATCTTGCCGAAGACGTCGCCCTTGGCGAGCCGGGCGAAGCCGTCGCGGGCCTCGGTGAGCGGCAGCACGGAGTCGATCACCGGCCGAACCCCGGTGTTGGCGCAGAGCGCGAGCAGGCCGGCGAGCTCCTCCTTGGTGCCCATGGTGGAGCCGACCACCTTGAGTTCCAGGAAGAAGATCCGGTTCAGCTCGGCGGCCTTCGGGTTCGGGCCGGAGGTCGCGCCGGAGATGACGATGGTTCCGCCGGGCCGCAGCGACTTCACCGAGTGCGACCACGTGGCGGCGCCGACGGTCTCCATGACGGCGTCCACCCGCTCGGGCAGCCGGGCGCCGCTCTCGAAGGCGGCGTCCGCACCGAGCTCGACGGCGCGGGCCCGCTTGGCCTCGTCCCGGCCGGTGACCCATACCCGCAGGCCGGCGGCCTTGGCGAGGACGACCAGTGCAGTGGAGACGCCGCCGCCGGCGCCCTGGACGAGGACGGTGTCGCCGGGCTTGACGCCGGCGTTGGTGAAGAGCATCCGGTAGGCCGTCAGCCACGCGGTGGGCAGGCAGGCGGCCTGTTCGAAGGTGAGCTCGGCGGGCTTGGGCAGCAGGTTCCAGGTCGGGACGGCGACCTTGGTGGCGAAGGTGCCCTGATAGCGCTCGGTGAGGATGGAGCGCGGCTCGTTCGGGCCGACCCCGTGGCCGCTCTGGCCGACGACGGAGTGGATGACGACCTCGTTGCCGTGCTCGTCGACGCCGGCGGCGTCGCAGCCGAGGATCATCGGCAGGCGCTCGGCGGGCAGGCCGACGCCGCGCAGCGACCAGAGGTCGTGGTGGTTGAGGGTGGCGGCCCTGACGGTGACGACGCTCCAGCCCTCGCGGGCCTCGGGCTCCGGGAGTTCGCCCAACTCCAGTGCGCTCAGCGGGTCGTCCTGGTCGATGCGGGCGGCGTAGGCAGCGAACATGGTTCGGACGATATCGGCGCGGGCCGGGCGGCCGGTACCACGCAACGGTGTGACCTGCACTACCGGGGGAACGCACCGGGGGCGCGTGGAGGCCGGTGCCTCCGCGCGCCCCCTGGGTGTCCGGCCCGGGCGACGGGCCGTCAGGCGCGGGCGACGCCCTCGGTGCGGGCGGCCTCGGCGACGGCCTTGGAGACCGCCGGCGCGACCCGGTCGTCGAACGGCGACGGGATGACCTTCTGCGGGGTCAGCTCGTCGGCGACCACGGCGGCGAGCGCCTTGGCGGCGGCGAGCTTCATGCCCTCGGTGATCCGGGTGGCCCGGACCTGCAGGGCGCCGGCGAAGATGCCGGGGAAGGCCAGCACGTTGTTGATCTGGTTCGGGAAGTCGCTGCGGCCGGTGGCGACGACCGCCGCGTACTTGTGCGCGACCTCGGGGTGGATCTCCGGGTTCGGGTTGGCCATGGCGAAGACGAAGCAGCCCTCGGCCATGGTCGCGACGACGTCCTCGGGCACGGTGCCGCCGGAGACGCCGATGAAGACGTCGGCGCCGGCCAGCGCGTCGGCCAGCGAGCCCTTGATCCCGGTGCGGTTGGTCAGCGCGGCGATCTCGGCCTTGACGTCGGTGAGGTCGCCGCGGCCCTCGTGGACGACGCCGCGGCGGTCACAGACGGCGACGTCGCCGATGCCGGCGGCGAGCAGCATCTTGGCGATGGCGATGCCGGCGGCACCGGCGCCGGAGATGACGGCCCGCAGGGCGCCGATCTCCCGGCCGGTCACCTTGGCGGCGTTCCACAGGGCGGCGGTGGTGACGATCGCGGTGCCGTGCTGGTCGTCGTGGAAGACCGGGATGTCCAGGGCGTCCTGCAGCCGGCGCTCGATCTCGAAGCAGCGCGGGGCGGAGATGTCCTCCAGGTTGACGCCGCCGAAGGACGGGGCCAGCCGGACGACGGTCTCGACGATCTCGTCCACCTCGGTGCAGGCGAGCGCGATCGGGACGGCGTCGACGCCGCCGAACTGCTTGAAGAGGATCGCCTTGCCCTCCATGACGGGCAGCGAGGCCTCGGGGCCGATGTCGCCGAGGCCGAGCACGGCGGTGCCGTCGGTGACGACGGCGACGGTGTTGGACTTCCAGGTGTAGTCGTTGACCAGCTCGGGCTGCTCGGCGATCGCGGTGCAGACCCGGGCGACACCGGGGGTGTAGGCGAGGGACAGATCGTCCGCGTCGCGCACCGGAACCGTGGCCCGGACCTCCATCTTGCCGCCGCGGTGCAGCGCGAAGACGGCGTCGACCGGATCGTCGGTGTCCTGGGTGTTGGGGTGGATGATCTCCGCTGCCACGTTGACCTCTTCGTCAATGATCAGCGAGGACGCTCGGACCGACGGTCGTTCGGCACCGGGGCCGCCGCCGGAGGGACGGCGACGCCGGGTACGCGAGGCGTACCCGGAGTCCGGGGTCGGGGCGCGGCCGTCGGGCGACGCCCTCGATTGAGGGTTTTGGGTGTTCTGCGCTGTGGTTCCGGCTCGTGCCCGGGCGCATCCGCATCAGGACGGACAATGACGCACACCGGTCGAGCCTAGGCCGGACGAAGGCACCGCACCTGTGCCTTTTCGTCCTCGTCGTGCGCCGTTCACCGCACGGCGGCCCTTGACACCGCCGGGATTCCGGTGGAATCCGACGGCCCTGGCCGACCTGCGGCGGGACGGTACACGCACCCGCAGGAGTGAACGCAGACACGGAGGGGAGCTGGTGCCTCGGCTACGGAGTCGGCGTCGTCGACTTCCGGTCCTGCGCACCCCGGATCCGCCCCGCTCGATTGTGAGCAGCGGAATCCGGCGGTCTGCCTTCGTTCGTCGGGGGTTACCCGATACCAGATTCTGACATACCCGCGACCTGGGACAGGAGGGTGGGATGGCAGGATCACATTTCCCACACCGACATCCGGACGCTTCCGTTCCGCTCGCGGACGGTACCTTCCCAGCAGCGCCCACCCTCGCCTGCACCACCGCTCCCACAGGAGGACCCAACGCATGCACGCCTTCGCGCCCCGTCCCGCCCGCACCCTCGCCGCGGGGGCGGCGCTCGTCGCGGGAACCCTCTTGCTGACCGCGTGCGGCAGCTCCGGTTCGGCCAAGACCAGTGAGGACGACCTGCACGCCCGGCTGCCGGAGAGCGTCAAGTCCAAGGGGGTCCTGAAGATCGCCTCCGACCTGAACTACGCGCCGGTGGAGTTCAAGGCCTCGGACGGCTCCCCGGTCGGCATCGACCCGGACATCGCGACGGAGCTCGGCAAGCAGCTCGGCGTGAAGGTGGAGTTCACCGACACCGCGTTCGACAAGCTGATACCGGGCCTGCAGGCCGGCGAGTTCGACCTGGCGATGTCGGCGATGACGGACAACCGGCAGCGCCGGGAGGGCACCGACGACAACGGCAAGGTGGTGAACCCCGGCGTCGACTTCGTCGACTACTTCATCGCCGGCACCCAGATGCTCGTCCCCAAGGACAACCCGGAGAAGATCGGCAAGCTGGACGACCTGTGCGGCCACACCGTGGCGCTGCAGCGCGGCACCACCCAGGCCGCGATCATCGAGCGGCAGGTCGGCGCCTGCACCCGGGCGCACAAGCCGCTGACGGTGAAGCTGTTCGACAACGACAGCCAGGCGCTCGCCGAACTGGCCGCCGGCCACGCCGACGCCGACCTGAACGACTACCCGGTGGCCGCGTACGTCGCCGCGAAGGGCGGCCCGAACGGCGCCAAGTTCGACGTGGCCGGAGCCCAGCTTCAGCCGTCACCGTACGGAATCGCGGTCGACAAGAAGAACACCGAGCTGCGCGACGTTCTGGTGAAGGCGCTGAACCAGATGATCCGGGACGGCTCCTACGAGAACATCCTGCAGAAGTGGGGGGTCGCCGCCGGCGCGGTGCAGAACGCCGTGGTCAACGGCGGCTTCTGAGTCGGGACGCTCCGGCCGGGTTTCCCGGCCGGACGCCGCCAAGTCTGCATACTTATACGCAGGGTGACAGGGGGTCGGAATTCGTCCGGATAGCGGACAAGAAGGCCCCCCGTTATCCGATTTTGATCTGAATAGGGGCCCGTTCACCGTCCGTGAGTGGCAGGATTCCACCCAACTCGGATCGAACACGCCTCCCCCCGGAGGTGCCCCTCTCTGCGAGGCGGTCCGACGTGCGCCCACCTCGGCGGAGGGTGGCGACATGCACGGCTTGAATTCTCGAACAAGTGAACGACCGGCCCGGGGCGGCACGACGCAGTGCAGCCGACGGCCGGGCGACCGCCACCCCCCGGCGGAGCGCTCCGCTCGTCTCTCCCCCAGGAGGAGATCCCCCTCATGACCGCTCGCACCCTGCGCCCCCGTCTCGTCGCGGCCGGCGCCGCCCTCGCGGCCGGCACCCTGTTCCTCACCGCGTGCAGCTCGTCGTCGAGCAGCTCCGGCTCTGGTGCCGCGACCCCGACGAGCTCCGTCAAGGCCGCTTCCGCCGACCCGTCGCTCGCCGCGCTCGTCCCTGCGGACGTGAAGTCCGCCGGCAAGATCACCGTCGCCACCGATGCCTCGTACGCCCCGAACGAGTTCAAGGACGACAAGGGCGCCATCGTCGGCATGGACGTCGACCTGGCCAAGGCCATCGCAGCGAAGCTGGGGCTGACCGCGGACGTCCAGAACGCCGACTTCACCTCGATCATTCCGGGCATCGCGGCCAAGAAGTACCAGGTCGGCATGAGCTCCTTCACGGACACCAAGGAGCGCGAGCAGACGGTCGACATGGTCACCTACTTCTCGGCCGGCAGCGCCATCGCCGTGAAGAAGGGCAACCCGGACAAGATCGACGCCAAGGACCTCTGCGGCAAGAAGGTCGCCGTCCAGACCGGCACCACCCAGGCCGACGAGATCAAGGACGTCCGCAACCCCGACTGCGTGAAGGCCGGCAAGCCCCCGATCCCGGGTGACGGCGACAAGTTCTCGCTGCAGACGGACGTCACCCAGGCCCTGGTGGCCGGCCGCGACCAGGTCATGATGGCCGACTCCCCGGTCGTCGACTACGCGCTGAAGCAGACCAACGGGCAGCTGGAGAAGATCGGCGACACCTACGACAGCGCCCCCTACGGCATCGTCATCGCCAAGGGCTCGGACCTGAGCAAGGCCGTCCAGGGCGCCGTCCAGTCTCTGATCGCCGACGGCACGTACAAGCAGATCCTCGACAAGTGGGGTGTCTCGGCGGGCGCGATCACCACGTCCGAGATCAACGCCGCCAAGAGCTGACGTTCCGCTACCAACCCCCTGAGGCTACTCAACGTGAACCCTATCGATCAGGGGCCGGTGAAGACGGGACGGCCTGAGACCATCAAGGCCGTCCCGGTCCGCCACCCCGGACGCTGGGCCGGAGCCGTCGTCGTCGCACTCCTCGCGGCGATGCTGATCCACGCCCTGGTGACCAACCCGGCCTTCCAGTGGTCGGTCGTCGGAGACACCCTCTTCAACGACCAGATCCTGCACGGCCTGCTCGTCACCCTCGAACTGACCGCCCTCGCGATGGTCATGGGCGTGGTCGGCGGCATCGTCCTCGCGGTGATGCGGCTCTCGCCGAACCCGCTGCTGTCCGGAGTGGCCTGGGTCTACATCTGGGTCTTCCGCGGCACCCCCGTGCTGGTGCAGCTGGTCTTCTGGAACTTCCTCGCCGCGATCTGGCCGAACCTCTCGATCGGCATCCCGTTCGGCCCCGAGTTCGTCTCGGGCTCGACCAACACCCTGATCCCGGTCTTCGTCGCCGCGCTGCTGGGCCTCGGCCTCAACGAGGCGGCCTACATGGCCGAGATCGTCCGCGGCGGTCTGCAGTCGGTGAGCGAGGGCCAGACCGAGGCCGCGCACGCCCTCGGCATGAGCCGGTTCCAGACGATGAAGCGGATCGTCCTCCCGCAGGCGATGCGGGTGATCATCCCGCCGACCGGCAACGAGACCATCTCGATGCTGAAGACCTCGTCCCTGGCGAGCGTCATCGCCCTGGAGGAGCTCTACCAGGCCGGCCACAACATCTTCTCCCGCACGTTCCAGACCATCCCGGTCCTGATCGCGGTCAGCATCTGGTACCTGATCCTGACCTCGATCCTCACCGTCGGTCAGTACTACATCGAGCGGCACTACGCCCGCGGCGCCAACCGCACCCTGCCGCCGACCCCGCTGCAGCGCCTGCGGGGCATGTTCACCGGCCGCCGCAAGCCGGCCACCACGCACGACGTCGTCCCGGGTCTGGAAGGAGGCGGTCACCTGTGAGCGATCTGGCGAAGACCCCCGCCGACGCGACCCGCGCGATGGTCCGGGCGGAGAGCGTGCACAAGTCCTACGGCCTGGTCGAGGTGCTCAAGGGCATCGACCTGGAGGTCAAGACGGGCGAGGTGTTCGTGCTGGTCGGCCCGTCGGGCTCCGGCAAGTCCACCTTCCTGCGCTGCATCAACCACCTGGAGAAGATCAACGCCGGCCGGCTCTACGTCGACGGCGACCTGGTCGGCTACCGGCAGAAGGGCGAGAGGCTCTACGAGCTGAAGGACAGCGAGGTCGCGCGCCAGCGCGCTGACATCGGCATGGTCTTCCAGCACTTCAACCTCTTCCCGCACATGACGGCGCTCGAGAACGTCGTCGAGGCCCCGGTGCAGGTCAAGGGCGAGTCCAAGTCCGCCGCCAAGGAGCGGGGCCTGGCCCTGCTGGAGCGGGTCGGCCTGGCCGGCAAGGCCGCCAGCTACCCGTCCCAGCTCTCCGGCGGCCAGCAGCAGCGCGTCGCGATCGCCCGCGCGCTCGCCATGCAGCCCAAGCTGATGCTGTTCGACGAGCCCACCTCGGCGCTCGACCCCGAGCTGGTCGGCGAGGTCCTCGACGTCATGCGCGGCCTCGCCGAGGAGGGCATGACCATGGTCGTGGTCACCCACGAGATGGGCTTCGCCCGCGAGGTCGGCGACGCGCTGGTCTTCATGGACGCCGGCGTGGTCGTCGAGTCCGGCGACCCGCGCGAGGTGCTCTCCAACCCGCAGCACGAGCGGACCAAGCTGTTCCTGTCCAAGGTGCTCTGACCCCGGCTCCGCAGGACGCCCGCCGCCCCCGAGGGCGGCGGGCGTCTTCGCGTCCGGGCTCCCAGGTAATACCCTTGGGGCAGCTTGCCCGTTACCGGCCCTGGAGGACCATCCGTGGAGCTCGCCTCGTACGCCGACTACGCCGTCCGGCTGGTCAACACCGAGGAGCCGGAGCGCGGCCGGGACGCGCTCACCTCGGTGGACGCCGTCCGCGGCCTGTTCGGGACGGCCGGCCGGGCCGCCGCCCTCGCCGACGAGGCCGACCTGCCCCGGCTGCGGGCCGTCCGCACCCGGCTGCGCGGCGTCTTCGAGGCGGCCGCCGAGGGCGACGAGATCCGGGCCGTCGACCTGCTCAACAGCCTCATGGTCGAGTACCCGGTCAGCCCGCTGGTCTCCGGCCACGACTACCTCGACGAGGCCGGCCGGCCTCGCTGGCACCTGCACCTGGCCGACAACGCGGCCACCGCCACCGCCAACTACACCGCCGTGGCCTGCATGGGCCTGGCCATCCACCTCACCGAGCTCGGCGCCGACCGGCTCGGCATCTGCCAGGCCGCGCCCTGCCGCAACGCCTACCTCGACACCTCGACCAACCGCTCGCGCCGCTACTGCTCCGACCGCTGCGCGACCCGGGCCAACGTCGCCGCGTACCGCGCCCGCAAGCGCGAGGAGGCGGCCCGCGCCGCCCTCGCCGCCCGCGACTGAGGCCCGGGGGCAGGCGGGCAGCCGATCTCCCTCCGCTCTACGGCTCGGCGTCCAGCGGTCCCAGGTCCAACGGGCGATGCACGCCGAAGCGCTCCGCGAGCGCCGGAAGGCGCTCCAGCACCGCGCCGTTCAGCGCCCGTTCCAGACCGCGGGCCGGCGCCAGCCAGGCCGGGCTCGGCCGCAGCCTCAGCAGCACCCGGCCGAGCACCAGCTCGGCCGGCACCGGCCCGTACTCCCGGCTGTCCGAGGTCACCAGCGGGTTGTCTGAGAGCAGCCACCAGCCGCCGGCGCGGCGCCCGACCGCCCGCTTCACCACCAGCAGGTCCTGCCGCAGCGGGTGGCGCACCACCACCACGGCCCCCGGCCGGATCCGGGCCCCGTACCGGACGAGCACCCGGTCGCCGTCGCGCAGCGTGGGCCGCATCGAAGGACCCGCCACGTCGATCACCCCGAGCGGCAGCGGTCCGCCGCCGCCCGGCTCCTGCTCCTCGGCCATCCGCCTCTCCCCTGCCCGCGCGTCGCCGTCCAGTCTCCAGCATGGCGGCACGCCCGGCGCCCGCCCGATATCGACCGGTTGTGCCTCCGCCTTTTGCCCTAGGCCCCCGGGCCAATCGCGAATCAACGGGGAGGGCGGGGTAATCTCGCTCGCGGGAAGACGATCTAAGGAAGGACTCCCATGTTCTCTCGTCTGTTTGCTCCGCGAGCCACCGCGCACGCCCACTGCGACCTGCCCTGCGGCGTGTACGACCCGGCCCAGGCCCGTATCGAGGCCGAGTCCGTGAAGGCCACTCAGGAGAAGTACCAGGCCAACGAGGACCCGCACTTCCGTGCGCGCGCCATCGTCATCAAGGAGGAGCGCGCCGAGCTGGTCAAGCACCACCTCTCCGTGCTGCACACCGACTACTTCAAGGCCCCGCACTTCGAGGCCTACCCGCAGCTGCACGACCTGTTCAACAAGGCCGGCAAGGCCGCCTCGGCCGCCAAGGCCTCCACGGACCCGGCCACCGGCCAGGCCCTGCTCGACCTGATCGCCGAGATCGACCGCATCTTCTGGGAGACCAAGAAGGCCGCCTGATCACACGTCAGTAACCCGGGGCCCGGCCGCGCACACCGCGGCCGGGCCCCCGGCGTGTCCGCCCCTTCGGCAGGTCGCCCGGCGGCCGTCGGCGTAGGCTCGTGGCACGGGCCGGGCCGCCCCGGCCGGTCCGCCGCCCCGAGCGAGGGAGGCCGCGATGCGCACCACGGCGGCACCCGGGCGCCGGCAGCCCCGGCGGGCCACCCGCCCCAGGTCCGGTTCGCCGACCGGGCCCAGGTCGGGGCCACCGCTCCGCGCGACGGCGCCGGAGGATCCGCAGGTCGGAGCGGGTGTCCGGAATTAACCTTTCCGCCCGGCCGGTCCGTCCGAGTACCCTCGCCGTATGATCCGCACCGCCCTGGCCACCGACGTCCCCGTCATCCACGCCATGATCCGCGAGCTCGCCGAGTACGAGCGGGCGCCGCACGAGGCGCGGGCGACGCAGGAGCAGCTGCGCGACGCGCTGTTCGGCGAGCACCCGGCGGTGTTCGGGCTGATCGCCGAGGACGACGCCACCGGCGAGCCGGTCGGCTTCGCCCTGTGGTTCCGCAACTTCTCCACCTGGCGCGGCACCCACGGGATCTACCTGGAGGACCTGTACGTCCGGCCCGCCTCCCGGGGCGGCGGCCACGGCAGGGCGCTGCTGGCGGAGCTGGCACGGATCTGCGTGGAGCGCGGATACTCCCGGCTGGAGTGGTCGGTGCTCGACTGGAACGAGCCGTCGATCGGCTTCTACAAGTCCCTGGGCGCGGTGCCGATGGACGAATGGACGGTGTTCCGGCTGACCGACGACGCGTTGGCCGAGCTGGGCGCCCCGGCGGGGCGGTGACCTGCCGTCCGTCGCCCGTTCCCGTGATCGTGGTCGGAGATCGCGACATCGGCCCTCCGATAGCGGTAACGTCTCGGGCGGATGCGCAGCGTTCCGGCTCTCCCGGGTGGGTATGAACCGGTACGTACCGCACCACCCCTCGGACGAGTTGGGGCGAAGCAGTTGAGCGAAGCAAGAGGAAGTGCCGCGGCCGTCCGGCCGCAAGCACCGCGCGTCACCCAGGAGGTGAGGGTGTCCCAGATCGACGGTGAGCCCGACGTGAAGGACTTCGTGGAGGTCCGGCTGCCCGCGGCGGGGGCCTACCTCTCGGTGCTGCGAACAGCGACGGCGGGCCTGGCGGCCCGCTTGGACTTCACCCTGGACGAGATCGAGGACCTCCGCATCGCGGTGGACGAGGCCTGCGCCATCCTGCTCCAGCAGGCGGTGCCGGGTTCGGTCCTGAGCTGCGAGTTCCGGCTGGTCGGAGACTCGCTCAAGGTGACGGTGTCGGCGCCGACGACCGACGGCCGCGCCCCCGAGCGGGACACCTTCGCCTGGACGGTGCTCTCCGCGCTGGCCGGCGAGGTGGACTCGTCCGTGGGCGAGGACAACACCGTCAGCATCAGCCTGCACAAGAAGCGCGGCGGGTCTCCTGCCCAGCCGTAGCGCCGTGCGCCTCGGGCCGTACGCGCAGGTGCCGCCCGGCGGGGCCGGCGTCCCGCGCGTGCGGCTCCCCCGTACCGCAGTCCGCTGCGGTACAGCCAGTGAGAAGTGCTCCCGGAACGGAACGGGTGATCGCCGTGAGTGATCTGGACCGCACAGGGGCCCCGGCGGTGCCGGCGGCCACCGCAGACGTGGCCGTACCGCCCCAGGCGAGCGCTGCCCGCATCGCCGACGCCTCCCCGACCGACGACGCGTACCCGAAGGACGCCCAGCGGATGACCCAGCCGACCGATCCGACACCGGAGCAGCCCGCCGTGGCGGACGCGCCCGCGGCGGAGGAGGTGCCGTCCGCCGCGACCGCGGTGCGCGGTGCGGTGCCCGCGCAGGGCCACCGCTCGGCGGCGCCGGACCGCGAGGCCGCCCGGGCGCTGTTCGTGCGGCTGGCCGGGCTGCCGGAGGGCTCTCCGGAGCGGGTGGAGATCCGCAACCAGCTGGTACGGATGCACATCCCGCTGGTGGAGCACCTGGCCCGGCGCTTCCGCAACCGCGGCGAGCCGCTGGACGACCTGACCCAGGTCGCCACCATCGGCCTGATCAAGTCGGTGGACCGCTTCGACCACGAGCGCGGGGTGGAGTTCTCCACCTATGCGACGCCGACGATCGTGGGCGAGATCAAGCGGCACTTCCGTGACAAGGGCTGGGCGGTCCGGGTGCCGCGCCGGCTGCAGGAGCTCCGGCTGTCGCTGACCACGGCGACGAGCGAGCTCTCGCAGCGGCACGGGCGCTCCCCCACCGTGCACGAGCTGGCCGAGCACCTCGGGATCTCCGAGGAGGACGTGCTGGAGGGCCTGGAGTCCGCCAACGCGTACTCCACGCTCTCGCTGGACGTGCCGGACAGCGACGACGAGTCGCCCGCCGTGGCGGACACTCTCGGCGCGACCGACGAGGCGCTGGAGGGCGTCGAGTACCGGGAGTCGCTGAAGCCGCTGCTCGCCCAGCTGCCGCCGCGCGAGCAGAAGATCCTGGTGCTGCGGTTCTTCCGCAACATGACGCAGTCGCAGATCGCGGCCGAGGTGGGCATCTCGCAGATGCACGTCTCGCGGCTGCTCGCCCGCACGCTGGCCCAGCTGCGGGAGAAGCTCCTCGTCGAGGAGTGAGGCCCGGCGCCGGGGCACGGGCCCGGACACGGCTGAGGGGCGCGGTGCAGACCGCGCCCCTCAGCCGTGTCCGGGCCCGTGCGTCAGTCGCGCTCGCCGTAGAGGGCGGTGGTGACCTTCGGGTTCAGCAGCGAGACGATGCCGGCCAGGCCGAGCAGGCCGACGGCCACCGCGGCGACCCGGACGGCGCCGCCGCCCTGCCACATGTAGTAGGCGACCGGCAGGCAGATCGAGTTGGTGAGCACCGCGGGGCTGCGACCCCAGCGGCGCAGCCGCAGCAGTGCCCGGCCGGCCAGCAGCGGGAGGAGGCCCATCAGCAGCAGCACGGCGGCGCCGGCGGCGCTGCGGCCGGCCGCGGCCTGGTCGCCGGCGAGGGAGGAGACGACGTCGTAGAGGCCCCATCCGGCCAGCGCGGCGCCCTCCAGGAGGGTGATCGCGGCACCCGCCAGCAGGGGGGCCGGGCGGGCCCCGGCGGGGCTCGGAGCGGGCTCCTGGCCGGGGGCGGGGGCGGGCGAGGTGCGGGCGGTCTTCGCGGTCACTCCAGCAGGGTAACCGTCGCTCCTCCCGTACCGACCCGTAGGCTGGCGTTCATGCGCGCTCTCCTGGTCGTGAACCCGATGGCGACCACCACCAGTGGCCGCACCCGCGACGTGCTGATCCACGCCCTGCGCAGCGACCTCAAGCTGGAGGTCGCGCAGACCCAGTACCGGGGGCACGCGGGGGACCTTGCGCGGGCCGCCGCCGACGACGGCGGGGTGGACCTGGTGGTGGCCCTCGGTGGGGACGGCACGGTCAACGAGGTGGTGAACGGGCTACTCGCCCACGGCCCGTCCGACCGGGTGCCGCGGCTGGCGGTGGTGCCGGGAGGGTCGACCAATGTCTTCGCCCGCGCGCTGGGGCTGCCGAACGACCCGGTGGAGGCGACGGGTGCGTTGCTGGACGCGCTGGCCGTGCGGCGGGAGCGCGCCATCGGTCTGGGCAAGGCCTTCTCGGAGGGGCAGCCGGACCGCTGGTTCACCTTCACCGCGGGGCTGGGCTTCGACGCCGGCGTGGTCGGGCGCGTGGAGGAGCAGCGGCGGGCGGGGCGGCGCTCCACGCACGCCCTCTACGTCAACCAGGCGCTCCGGCACTACGTCACCGAGCGTGAGCACCGCCGGAACGGCCCCATCACCCTGGAGATCAGCGGGCAGGAGCCGGTGCCGGGGCTGGTGCTGTCGATAGTCAGCAACACCTCGCCGTGGACCTATCTGGGGGGCCGGCCGGTCCTCCCTTCGCCGTCCGCGTCCTTCGAGACGCACCTTGACATCTTCGGCATCACTCGAATGACGGCGTTCGGCACGGCTCGAACGGTCCGTCAGATTCTGCGGTCGCACACCTCTGCGGACGGCGCCGTGGCGGCCTCCGGACCGACCGGGAAGCACACCGTCTCCTATCACGACGTCCGGCACTTCACCTTGGTTTCACAGGAACCGGCCCCGTTTCAGGTGGACGGGGACCACCTTGGAGACAGGAGTCGCGTCAGTTTCACAGGCGTTCGGCGGGCACTGCGTGTGATTGTGTGACCGGAAGGGGGTCCCACCCTTCTTCTCGAACGCGCTAGCCCCCTTCACCCCATGGAAGTACGGGCTGTGAGCTATGCGACACCGAAGAATCAAAAATTCCTTGCCGAAGGGGGTTGTATCCGGGCCGCAGGTTTGCGAACCTCTACATGGCGATCGGGACGGGCCGCAGCGGGACACGCGGAACTCCCTCGAATCGCCCGAACCCCACCCCAGCACAGACCACCCGGGCCCGATGGGCTTTTGGTCCCTTTTGCTGTTGCGGGATTCGTGAAAGCGTTCACATTCACAAGCCGTCGATTGTGTCGGCCGGGCCATCGCCCGCCGACCGGAGGAGTTGGACGACCATGGACTGGCGCCACCGCGCTGTCTGCCGCGAAGAGGACCCGGAGCTGTTCTTCCCGATCGGGAACACCGGTCCTGCTCTGCTGCAGATCGAGGAAGCCAAGGCCGTGTGCCGCCGCTGTCCCGTCATGGACCAGTGCCTGCAGTGGGCGCTCGAGACCGGCCAGGACGCCGGCGTCTGGGGCGGTATGAGCGAGGACGAGCGTCGTGCGATGAAGCGCCGCGCCGCCCGCAACCGCGCCCGCACCGCCTGACACGCCGCCAGCAACACCTGATCAACCCATGATCAAAGGCCCTGTCTCCCAGTGTTCCCAGGGCCTTCCGCACGATGGGTCGCGCACCACGGCGCGACCCGGACGACGCCGAGCCGCCAGGGGCCTTGATACTGCTCACTGAGAGCAATATCGTGGACCTGGGCCGTTCACCGTGTGCAACACACGGGAGGACGCGTCGCACCCACAGAGCCCCCGTTCCGGCCGACTCCCCCCGACGGCCGGAACGGGTTGAGAGGCCCTGCCGACCCACCCCCCCGGTCGGCAGGGCCTCGTGGCGTTTTCCGGCCCGGTGCCGCTACTTCACCGGGATCTCCAGGATCACCTTGGTGCCGCCGTCCGGAGCCGCGACCATGTCGAAGGTGCCGCCGAGTTCGCCGGTGAGCAGGGTGCGGACGATCTGCAGGCCGAGGTTGCCGGCCTGCTGCGGGTCGAAGCCCTCGGGCATGCCGCGGCCGTCGTCCTGGACGGTGATCAGCAGGAACTCCTCCGGCTTGGCGCCGCCGTTCCAGCTGTCGGACCAGCCCTTGCCGGTCGCCGGGGCCCGCCCGCGCAGCGCGCTGACCTCCAGGTTGCCCGCCGCCTTCGGGCCGAAGGCGTGTTCCAGGGCGTTCTGCAGCAGTTCGGTGAGGATCATCGCGAGCGGGGTGGCGATCTCGGCGCTCAGGATGCCGAAGCTGCCGGTGCGCTTGGTGCCGACCAGTCCGTCCTGGGAGAGCTCCATCACCATGGCGAGCACCCGGTCCGCGATCTCGTCGAAGGCCACCTGCTCGTCGAGCGTCTGCGAGAGCGTCTCGTGGACGATGGCGATCGAGCCGACCCGGCGCACCGCCTCGTCCAGGGCGGCCCGGCCTGCGTCCGAGTCCATCCGGCGGGACTGCAGCCGCAGCAGTGCGGCGACCGTCTGCAGGTTGTTCTTCACCCGGTGGTGGATCTCCCGGATGGTGGCGTCCTTGGTCATCAGCTCGCGGTCGCGGCGGCGCAGTTCGGTGACGTCGCGGCAGAGGACGAGCGAGCCGGTGAGGGTGCCCTTGGGCTTGAGCGGGATGGAGCGGATGATGACCACCCCGCCCTGGGCCTCGACCTCGGTCTGCCGCGGGGCCCAGCCGCTGGCCATCTTCACCAGCGCCTCGTGCACCGCGGAGCGCGAGGGGGGCGCCAACTCGGCGGTGGCACGGCCGAGATGACTGCCGACCAGGTCGGTGGTGAGGCCGATCCGGTGGTAGGCGGAGAGCGCGTTGGGGCTGGCGTAGGTGACGACGCCGTCGGCGTCGAGCCTGATCAGGCCGTCGCCGACCCGCGGCGCCGTGTCCATGTCGGTCTGCTCGGCCGGGTAGGGGAACGTTCCTGCAGCGATCATCTGGGCGAGGTCGGAGGCGCTCTGCAGGTAGGTGAGCTCCAGCCGGCTGGGGGTGCGGACGGTCAGCAGGTTGGTGTTGCGGGCGATCACGCCCAGCACCCGGCCCTCCCGGCGGACGGGGATGGACTCGACCCGGACGGGCACTTCCTCG
This sequence comes from Kitasatospora sp. NPDC085879, assembly GCF_040686255.1. NCBI lineage: Bacteria > Bacillati > Actinomycetota > Actinomycetes > Kitasatosporales > Streptomycetaceae > Kitasatospora > Kitasatospora sp. NPDC085879. The sequence goes on from NZ_JBFBJZ010000011.1 coordinate 23,359, forward strand.
CGCCACTCCGGGTCGCCCTCGCGCACGATCCGGCCCTCGTCGTAGGCGGCGTCCAGCAGTGGCCGGCGGCCGCGCGGCACCAGGTGGCCGACCATGTCGTCCTGGTAGGAGGTCGGCCCGGTGTTCGGCCGCATCTGGGCCACCGAGACGTACCGGATGCCGTCCCAGGTGGGGATCCACAGCACCAGGTCGGCGAAGGAGAGGTCGGAGAGCAGCTGCCACTCCGAGACCAGCAGGTGCAGCCACTCCACGTCGGCACCGGTGAGGGTGGTGTGGCGGCGGACGAGTTCGTTCAGCGAGGGCACAGGGCGAGCCTAACGAAAACGGCCCCGCGGGACCTTCCCGCAGTTGTCCAGACCAATCCCGGCGGACCCCTGGACAACCGCAATTGGTCTAGTCCACAATGGGAAACGCACCAAGGAGAGGCCCCCGCGCACACTGCCCTGACCGCGCGAGGCCGCTCCTCGGTCGGCGCACCGGTGGCCCGGGAGTCCCGCACAACTCCCGGCCACACCGGCCGCCGACGACAGCTCCGGGCTGCGGTGCCGCACGGGTTGAGGGTCCTGTGTCGGCGCCGTGGCCCGTAGTGCTTTCCAGATGCTCGTGTGTCCGGTGCCTCGCGTGTCCGGGTGCCTCGCGCATCTCGGGGCAGCAGAAGGGGCGTGTGGCGGCACCTCCCGGCTTCGGCCGGGGGTGCCGCCACACGCCCCTTCGTCGCGTTCCCGGCGTCAGTGGGTCTCGGTGACCTTGGCCAGGGCGCGCGGCGCGTCCGGGTCCTGGCCGCGGGCGATGGTCACCTCGTAGGCGAGCAGCTGCAGCGGCAGGATCTCCAGGATCGGCTGCACCTCCTCGGGTACGCCGGCCGGCAGCGCGAAGCCGGCGGAGGCCGCCTCCACCTGGGACTGCTGGCCGACGACGACGAGGTCGGCGCCGCGGCCGCGCAGCCGGTCGAGGACCGGCTGGAGCGCCTCGCCGCCCTTGCCGTCCGGGACGATGGCGATGACCGGGGAGACGTTGTCCACCATGGCCAGCGGGCCGTGCAGCAGGTCGGCACCGGAGAACGGCGAGGCCGGGATGTAGGTGGTCTCCATGAGCTTCAGCGCCGCCTCGCGGGCGGTCGGGTAGCCGTAGCCGCGCGAGGTGATGACCAGGCGCTGGGCGAAGCGGTAGCGCTCGGCGAGGGCCTTGACCTCGGCCTGGCGCTCCAGGATGCCGGCGGCCAGGGCCGGCAGCTCCTTGGCGGCCGAGCCGTCGCCGCCGCGCAGGCCCTCGACGAACAGGTACAGCGCGAGGAGCTCGGCGGTGTAGGTCTTGGTGGCGGGCAGCGCCTTCTCGGGGCCGGCCAGCACGTCGATGTGGAACTCGGAGACCTCGGCCAGCGGGGAGCTCGCGTTGTTGGTCACCGCGAGGGTGATGGCGCCGGCCTCGCGGGCGGCCTTGGTGGAGGCCACCAGGTCGGGCGAGCCGCCGGACTGGCTGACCGTGACGACCAGGCAGTCGGTGAGGTCGGGCCTGGCGCCGTAGGCGGTGGTGGTGGACATCGAGGTGAGGCCGGCGGGCTTGCCGAGCAGGACCTCGATCAGGTACTTCGCGTACAGCGCCGCGTTGTCGGAGGTGCCGCGGGCGGTCAGCAGCACGAAGCGGGGGTTGCGGGCGGCGATCTCGCCGGCGATCTCGCGGATCTTGGGGGCGCCCTCGTCGAGGATGCGCTGCAGGACGGCCGGCTGCTCGGCCATCTCCGCCGCCATGATCCTGCCGGGGACGGTCTGCGGGTCGGACATCGGTGTGCCTCCGTTGAGATGGTTCTGCCCCGCGGCGGGCGCCTGCCCGGCGGGGTCCTCACGGCGGCGAGTCCGCACACTCGCTGCAAGGGTGTCTGCCGCTCGATCCTACGGTGTCCGGGCTCCGGAGCGAACTCCGGAACCCGGCCCGGCGGCTCAGGACGGGTTGTTGATCAGCTCGTCGATCCGGGCGTCGGCGGCCTTGGTCGCGGCCGCCACCGAGGTGCCCTGGAAGATGTCGTTCAGCATGTCCACGAGGACGTTCTGCTTCTCGATCGCGGACCAGCCGGGCGCGACCGGGGTGAACCAGGCGTCCGGGACGGCGTTGGCGGCGGCCGCGGTGGCCGGCTTGTTCTTCAGCGGGGCGAGCTGGGTGAGGTTGTTCGGCAGGGTGTCCTTGTCGGCGAGCACCTGCTGCGACTTGGCGCTGGTGAACATCCGGACCCAGTCCTTGGCGAGGTCCTGGACCTGCGACTTGGCGGTGACCGCCAGGTCCGAGCCGCCGATGAAGGAGGGCAGCGGCTTGCCGTTCGGGCCGGGCATGCCGGCGACCTTGACGACGTCCTTGAGCTTGGGGTCGCCGGAGAGCGGCTCCAGCGCGGAGGCGGCCTCCCAGCCGTTGCCGTAGAGCATCGCGGTGCGGTGCTTGCCGAGCACGGCGGCCTGGTCGAGCTCGTTCTCCGTCAGGTCGCCGTGGTTGTACCGCTTCACCAGGTCGACGAAGTGCTGGACGCCCTGCTGGGACTTCTCGTCGCTGAGGGTGCCGTGCCAGCGGCCGCCGTCGTCGAAGCGCGCGATCGCGCCGCCGTACGCGGCGACGTAGGACATCGCGGCGTACCAGTAGGGGCCGGGCAGGTAGAGGGGCGAGAAGCCCTTCGTGCCGCGGTTCTGCGCCTGGATCCGGTCCAGGGCGGAGAGCAGCTCGTCCTCGGTGGCCGGGACGGTGGCGCTGCCGGTGGCCTGCTGGAACATCGCCGAGTTGTAGATGGCGACGCGGGCGCCCGCGTAGTACGGCACGCAGAAGAGCTTGTCCTGGTAGGTGCAGGTGTTGACCAGGCCGCGGATCCAGGTCTGGTTGTTGTCGAAGGTCGTGCGGTCCACCGGGGCGAGCGAGCCGTTGAGGATGTACTTCATCGTCTCGGTGTTGCCGAGTTCGACCACGTCGGGGACGCGCTCGGTCTGCAGCGCCGCGTCCAGGTTGGCGATCTTGTCCTTCCAGGCCTGGTACCGCAGCCGGAGCTCGACCTTCGGGTACTTGGCGGCGAACTCGTCGTTCACCTGCTGCACCAGCTCGGGCCAGCTGGTCTGGGCCTCGCCCATCAGCCAGACGGTCATGGTGCCGGTGGCGGCGGCCGCGGAGGCGGCCTGGTCCTGGCCGGGGCCCTTGCCGCTGCCGCAGCCCACCGCAGTGGCCAGCAGGGCCGCCATACCGATCGCCGCCGTCAACTGCCGCTTCACGCTTCCTCCGGAGGGTCGGGGAAGGTCTGCGTATTGGTACAGACCAGTTCGCCGAGACTGGACCAGACCAATGGCCGAGTCAACGGCGCACGGGGGGCTACGCGCCAGTCGTTGCAGAGCCGTTGTCATGCGAACACGCAAGGTGAGCACACACTCACCACACGCTCCATTAGGGCCTGCTTAAGGTCCACTTGAGGGCTGGTTAGGTCCCTGGACGGATCGTTCGCCATCTATGACTGTTCATGGGGCATTCGCCCGATTTCCCCGCCGGGATGGTCCAGTCCAAGGCTCGCGGACCACCAGATGCGCACGGCTGTGTCAAGCGTTGATAACGGTGTGACCCGAGCCCTCGCGAACCCTTGACGGTGTTCTTTGGTACGTGCCAATCTCCAGGGCAGTTGGTCTACACCAATGGTCTACTCCACCAGGCCGGTTGCCGCTCCATCCCTGCTGTTCCCCCTCGCAATCACCGGTGACATTCCCCCCGGCACGACGCTTCAGGGCCACGCCCCCACAGCCCGGTGCCACACCTTGCTCATCCCTCTGGAGGATGGTTTGAACCGCAAGCTCGCCGCCGTGGCCGCCATTGCCACCGTTCTCGTCGCGTCCGCCTGCTCCTCGTCCGGGTCCTCCGGCGACGCCAAGCAGGCCACCCTCAGCAAGGACGGCAAGGGCAAGAAGATCACGGTCTGGCTGATGGACGACGCCCAGAAGGGCTGGCCGTCGGTCGTCGAGGCTGCCAAGAAGCAGTTCAAGGACGAGACCGGCGCCGACGTCGACATCCAGTGGCAGACCTGGACCAACTACACCACCAAGCTCGACACCGCCCTCCTCTCCGGCAACGCCCCCGAGGTCATCGAGCTCGGCAACACCCAGACCGCCAAGTACATCGAGGCCGGCTCCTTCCTCGACCTGACCGGCGTGAAGTCCCAGTTCGAGAACTCGGACAAGTACCTGGACTCGCTGGCCGCCTCGGGCCAGACCCCGGACGGCTCCAAGACCTACGCCCTGCCGTACTACGCCGGCGCCCGCGTCCTGATCTACCGCAAGGACCTGTTCGCCGCGGCCGGTGTCGCCAACCCGCCCACCACCCTGGCCGAGCTGAAGGACGCCCTCACCAAGGTGAAGGCCGCCAACGCCTCCGTGCCGAACTTCTCCGCCCTGTACCTGCCGGGCCAGAACTGGTACACCGCCGCCTCCTTCGGCGCCGGCACCTTCGGCGTGAAGAACATCGTCGCCAAGAGCGCCGGCGACAAGTGGACCGGCACCCTGACCGACCCGAAGTTCGTCGAGGGCGTCAAGGTCTGGAACGACCTGCAGAAGCAGTTCTCGGTCGGCGGCACCACCACCGACGAGGCCACCCAGGACGCCCTGATGGCCAAGGGCAACATCGCCGCCATCGTCGGCAACGGCTGGGAGCTCGGCTCCGTCGCCGACCCGAAGACCGGCGACCCGTCGCTCAAGGACAAGCTCGGCAGCATCGCCCTCCCGGGTGTCGCGGCCGGCCAGCCCACCCCCGCCTTCCTCGGCGGCTCCGACCTGGCCGTCCCGGCCAAGTCCGCCAACCCGGGCCTGGGCGCGACCTTCCTGCAGATCTTCACCAACACCAAGCAGCAGACCGAGCTGGCGAAGTTCGCGATCCCGAACGCCAAGAACCTGGTCGCCGCCTACAAGGCCGCCGCGCCGGCCAACAAGGCGACCGGTGACGCCGCCGAGGGCCAGACCTGGTTCATCCCGAACTCGCCGATGTGGTCCGGCGCCGACGAGACCGCGCTGAAGAACGCCTTCGGCGCGATCGCCGCCGGCGGCGACCCGGCCGCCGAGCTCAAGAAGGTCGAGGAGACCGTCCTCAAGGACCTGAACGGCTGACGAAGCGTGCAGAGGGTGGGCAGTCCGTGCGAGAGCGCGGACTGCCCACCCGCGCAGGTACCGATCAGTTCCGCGGGCCGGGAAGGACCCTGATGAGCGTGACAACGAACGAAACGCCGGTGGCGGTCGAGGAGACCGCGGCCGCCGTGGCCCCGCCGCCGCGCAGGCGCGGCTTCCTCGCGGGCGGCCACTACATCCCGTACGCCATGATCCTGCCGGCCGTCGCGGCCCTGGTGGGCGTTCTGGCGTATCCGCTGTACCAGCTGTTCGACCTGTCGTTCCAGAACATCAACCGGTACTCGTACCTGGTCAACCCGGCACTGGCGAAGCACATCGGGTTCGAGGGCTACAGCAAGGTCCTCGGCGACGACCAGTTCTGGGAGGTCGTGCTCCGCTCGGTCTACTTCACCGTGGAGCTGGTCGTCCTCTCGATGGTGCTGGGCATGCTCTTCGCCCTGCTGCTCAACCGGGTCTCCGGCTGGGTGAGGGTCGTCTGCATCACCGTGATGATGTTCGTCTGGGCCATCCCCGCGCTCGTCACCGGCACCATCTTCCGCTGGCTGTTCGCCTCCAACGGCGGTGTCGTCGACTACATCGGCTACCTGTTCACCGGCGACGAGAGGACCAAGCACTACGACTGGTTCGCCGACCCCACCGTCGGCCTGTACGTCGTCGGCGCCGCGGTCATCGTCTGGGGCGCGCTGCCCTTCCTGGTGCTCGGCCTGAACGCCGCCCTCACCCAGGTGCCCAAGGAGCTGATGGAGGCCGCCAAGCTGGACGGCGCCAGCAACCTGCAGGCCTTCCGGCACGTGGTGATCCCGGTCATCAAGCCGTTCCTGATGATCAGCACCGCGCTCAGCTTCATCTGGGACTTCCAGGTCTTCGCGCAGATCTTCTCGCTGCGCAACACCTCGCCCGAGCCCGAGTACTGGACGATCGGCACCTACCTGTACCAGAAGGGCATCGTCGCCTCGAAGTACAGCGACAGCTCGGTGATCTCGATCGCCATGATCGTCCTCATGCTGGCGGTGCTCGTCTTCTACATCCGCCAGATGCTCAAGATCGGAGCCCAGGACCGATGACCACCGTCGACACCACGGCCGCCACGGCCGCCGCGCCGAAGGTCCGGGCCAAGGTCCGCGCCACCGGCCAGAACCCGGTGATGACCTGGGTCTGGAACACCCTCGGCCTCGGCTTCGCGGTGGTGATGGGATTCCCGATCTACTGGATGGTCATCACCACCTTCAAGACCAACAAGGACCTGATCGCCAAGGACCCGACGTTCTGGCCGCAGGCGTTCTCCTTCGACAGCTACAAGACCATCTTCGACGACAAGGAGTTCCTGCCGGGGCTCCAGAACACCGTCGTCATCACGCTCGGCGCGGTCGTGCTCGGCCTGGCCGTCGGCTTCCTGGCCGCCGTCGCCGTCGCCCGGTTCGGCTTCCGCGGCCGCAACTTCTTCATCGTCACCATGCTGGTGGTCCAGATGGTGCCGCTGCTGGCGATCATCGTCCCGCTCTTCGTGGTCATGAACAAGGCCGGCATGACCGGCACGCTCTTCGGCGTGATGCTGGCCTACCTGGTCTTCACCGTGCCCTACGTGGTGTGGACGCTGCGCTCGTTCATCGTCAACATCCCGGCCGAGCTCGACGAGGCCGCCATGGTCGACGGCTGCACGCAGTGGGGCGCCTTCTTCCGGGTCATCCTCCCGCTCACCCTGCCCGGCCTGATCACCACCGGCGTGTACAGCTGGATCCAGGCGTGGAACGAGTTCATCGTCGCCAACACGCTGCTCTCCACCGGCGGCCAGAAGACCTCGATGATCTGGCTGACCTTCTACGCCACCACCCCCACCCGCGGCGCCGACTACGGCTCGCAGATGGCCGGCGCCCTGCTGGTCTCGCTGCCCGTGATCGTGCTCTTCGTGATCTTCCAGAAGAAGGTGTCGGCGGGCCTGACCGCCGGTGCGGTCAAGGGCTGACCCCGCCCCTCCCCCGCACCCCTGCTCCCCACCCACCCAGGGAAGGAACCATGGCGACTCCCGGTACGGAAAGCGTCGAACTGCTCACGGACGCCGGCGCGGTGCTCCAGCCGGGCTTCACCGGACTCACCGCCCCCGAATGGCTGCGCCGCAGACTGGGCTCGGGCGAGCTGGGCGGCGTCGCGCTGTTCGGCCGCAACATCCGTACCCCGCAGCAGGTCGCCGCGCTGACCGCCGAGATGTACGCGCTCAACCCGGACCTGCTGATCGCCACCGACGAGGAGGGCGGCGACGTCACCCGGCTGGAGGTCGCCAGCGGCTCCTCCTACCCCGGCAACCTGGCGCTCGGCGAGGTCGACGACACCGACCTCACCGAGCGGGTAGCCCGCTCGATCGGCCTGGACCTCTCCTCGGTGGGCATCAACCTCGACTACGCCCCCGACGCGGACGTCAACTCCAACCCCGACAACCCGGTGATCGGCGTCCGCTCCTTCGGCGCCGACGGCGACCTCGCCGCCCGGCACACCGCCGCGTGGGTCCGCGGCCTGCAGTCCGCCGGCGTGGCCGCCTGCGCCAAGCACTTCCCCGGCCACGGCGACACCTCCGGCGACTCCCACCTCGGGCTGCCGCGGATCGACCTCAGCTCGGAGCAGGTGCAGGAGCACCTCAAGCCGTTCCGCGCCGCCATCGCGGCCGGCGTGAAGTCGATCATGACGGCGCACATCCTCTTCCCCGCGTACGACGCGCAGTTGCCCGCCACCATGTCGCGGGAGATCCTCACCGGCCTGCTCCGCGGGGAGCTCGGCTACACCGGCCTGATCGTCACCGACGGCATCGAGATGGGCGCCATCTCCGGCACCCACGGCGTCGCCGCCGGCTCGGTCCGCGCCGTCGCGGCCGGCGCCGACACCATCTGCGTCGGCGGCGGCCTGCAGGACGAGGCGGCCTTCGTCTACCTGCGCGACGCCCTGGTCTGGGCCGTCCGCGAGGGCCGGCTCTCCGCCGAGCGGCTGCACGAGGCCGCCGAGCGGAACCGGGCCGTCGCCCGCTGGTCCGCCGCCGAGCGGGCCGCCCTGGCCGGCACCCACGGCGAGGTCGGCATCGGCCTGGCCGCCGCCCGCCGCGCGCTGCGCATCCACGGCGACCTGCGCCCGCTGGAGGGTGTGCCGCACGTGGTGGAGTTCTCCCCCGGTGCCAACATCGCGGTCGGCGACCAGACCCCGTGGGGCGTCTCCGGCCCGCTCACCGAGCTCGTCCCCGGCACCACGCACACCCGGGTCGGCGCCCCCGCCACCCGGATCGAGGGCTCCGGCCTGCTGCACGTGGCGGTCGCCGCCGAGGGCGCGGACGTCGACGTGCGGCCGCTGCTCGGCGCCGCGGTCAACCGCCCGCTGGTGATCGTCGTCCGCGACGTCCACCGGCACCCGTGGATGCTGCACGCCGCGCTCGCGATGACCACCGCCCGCCCCGACGCGGTGGTCGTGGAGATCGGGACGGCGCACGGCCTGGCCGAGAGCTTCGGCGGCCGCGGCACGACCGTCCTCGCCACCCACGGCGGGGCCCGGGTCTGCGGTGTGGCCGCCGCCGAGGCGCTGGCCGGGCTGGTGCTGGGCGCGGCGTCCGTCTGACGGGCCCGGTGTCCGCCGGGCGGGCGAGCGTCCGCCGGCCTTCCCGGCCCGGGCCCCGGACGGGCCCCGGACCGAACCGGGGACGGCGTCCGGCCGAACCGGGCACCGCGGGAGCTCACACTCGGCGGCCCCCGCGTGCGACCATGTGCTGATACAACGACGGAGGAGCCGGTGACGGCGGCAGGGCGAGGAGTGAGAGCGGCCATGAGCGGCGACAGAGGCACGGCGGCCCTCCCGGAGGGCACCACGGTGCCGGCGCAGTCCACGGCAGCCACCGGTACGGCCGCGCGGGTGCCCAAGTACTACGGGCTCAAGCGCCACCTGCTGCAGCTGACCGAGACCCAGCCGGCCGGCACCCCGGTGCCGCCGGAGCGGGCGCTGGCGGCCCAGTTCGACACCTCGCGCACCACCGTCCGGCAGGCCCTGCAGGAGCTGGTCGTCGAGGGCCGGCTGGAGCGCATCCAGGGCAAGGGCACCTTCGTCGCCAAGCCCAAGGTCGCCCAGGCGCTGCAGCTCACCTCGTACACCGAGGACATGCGCGCCCAGGGCCTGGAGCCGACCTCCCGGCTGATCGAGGTCGGCTACATCAGCGCCGACGAGCGGCTCGCCCCGCTGCTGGACATCAAGCCCGGCAGCCGGGTGCTGCGGATCGAGCGCCTGCGCCTGGCCAACGGCGACCCGATGGCGATCGAGGTGGCGCACCTGTCCGCCAAGCGCTTCCCGGCGCTGCGCCGCAACCTGGTCAAGCACAACTCGCTCTACACCGCGCTGCGCGAGGTGTACGGGGTCACCGTGGCCGAGGCCGAGGAGACCATCGAGACCACCCTCGCCAACCCGCGCGAGGCCGGGCTGCTCGGCTCCGACCTGGGCCTGCCGATGCTCCAGCTCTCCCGGCACTCCTTCGACGCGGAGGGCGCCCCGGTGGAGTGGGTGCGCTCGATCTACCGCGGCGACCGGTACAAGTTCATCACCCGCCTGCAGCGGCCCGAGCAGCCGCCGGCCTGAGCGCCTCCCGCCCGCTCGTGACGGCCTGGTCCGGTCGGCTCCCCGCCGACCGGATCAGGCCTTTTCTGCGCGGACCGGTGACACAGGTCACGTCCGTGCCCTACATTTCGCTCCCGTACTGACTGCCGATCACCAAGGGTGCTGCTCGGCGGGCGCACGGGGGAAGCTCCGGGCGCTGCGGCGCCGACGAGGTGAGCCCACTTCAGCCGGAGCCGCGACATGTCGTCAGAAGTGCAACCCCCCACCGCGGACGGGGCTGCCGAGCCCCTCCCCGCCGTCACCCCGGCCCGTGTGCTGGCCGGATTCTGCCTCGCCGTACCGATCGTGGCGACGCTCTGGGTGTCCTCGTACACCAAGGCGGAGCCCGAGCTCGGCGGGATGCCGTTCTTCTACTGGTACCAGCTGCTGTGGGTGCCGGTCTCGGCACTGTTCACGGTCGGCGCCTACCTGCTGATCAAGCGCGACGAGAAGGCCCGCAAGGCCGCCCGGGGCGGTGAGGCGTGATGCACACCGGCGTCAACGTCACCGCACTGACCGTATTCCTGCTGTTCTTCGCGCTGGTCACCGTGATGGGCTTCCTGGCCTCCCGGTGGCGGCGCGCCGAGGACTCCCTGCACCTGCACGAGTGGGGCCTGGGCGGCCGCAGCTTCGGCACCTGGGTGACCTGGTTCCTCCTGGGCGGCGACCTCTACACCGCGTACACCTTCGTCGCCGTGCCGGCGGCGATCTACGGCACCGGTGCGGCGGGCTTCTTCGCCGTGCCGTACACGATCATCGCCTACCCGCTGGTGTTCCTGTTCCTGCCGCGGCTCTGGTCGGTCTCCCGGGTGCACGGGTACGTCACCCCGGCCGACTTCGTGCGCGGCCGGTACGGCTCCAAGTCGCTGTCGCTGGTGGTGGCGCTCACCGGCATCCTCGCGACCATGCCGTACATCGCGCTGCAGCTGGTCGGCATCCAGGCGGTGCTGGACGTGCTGGGCGTCGGCGGCTCGGGCAACTGGTTCATGAAGGACCTGCCGCTGTTCCTGGCCTTCGCGGTGCTCGCGGCCTACACCTACTCCTCGGGCCTGCGGGCCCCGGCGCTGATCGCCTTCGTCAAGGACACCCTGGTCTACATCGTGATCATCGTCGCGGTGATCTACATCCCGATGCGGCTCGGCGGGTACGGCCACATCTTCGACGCGGCCGCGCAGAAGTTCTCCACCGTCAACCCGGCCACCGGCAAGCCCAGCGGCTCGCTGGTGCTCGGCCCGAAGGCGCACTGGACGTACGCCACGCTGGCCCTCGGCTCGGCGCTGGCGCTCTTCATGTACCCGCACTCGGTGACCGGCGTGCTGGCCTCCAAGTCGCGGAACACGGTGCGCCGCAACATGGCGATCATGCCGGCGTACTCGCTGATGCTCGGCCTGCTCGCGCTGCTGGGCTTCATGGCGATCGCGGCCGGCGTCGGCAAGGGTGTGAAGGGCTTCAACGCGCAGCTCTCGGTGCCGCAGCTGTTCGAGAACATGTTCCCGGACTGGTTCACCGGCGTGGCCTTCGCCGCGATCGGCATCGGCGCCCTGGTGCCCGCCGCGATCATGTCGATCGCCGCGGCGAACCTCTTCACCCGCAACATCTACAAGGAGTTCCTCAAGCCCGACGCCACGCCGGCGGACGAGACCCGGATCGCCAAGATCGCCTCGCTGCTGGTGAAGGTCGGCGCGCTGGCCTTCGTCCTGGCGATGGACAAGCAGTTCGCGATCAACCTGCAGCTGCTCGGCGGTCTGTGGATCCTGCAGACCTTCGTCACCGTCGTCGGCGGCCTGTTCACCCGGTGGTTCCACCGCTGGGCGCTGCTGGCCGGCTGGGCGGCCGGCATGGCCTACGGCACCTGGAAGGCCTACGGGATCTCCTCACCGGCCACCAAGCACTTCGGCGGCAACACCGCGGAGATCCCGTTCATCGGCGAGATCGGCTTCATCGGCCTCACCGCCTTCGTGCTGAACCTCGCGGTCGCGGTGGTGCTCACCCTCGTCCTCAAGGCCGTCAAGGCCCCGGAGGGCGCGGACGAGACCAGCAGCACCGACTACTCCGCCGAAGCCGGCGACGAGGCCGTCACCAAGGCCCCGCAGCCCGCAGCGGCGCACTGAGGCGAGGGGCGCACAGCACCTGACATCGTGCGCCCTGTGCTCGCGCCGCCACCACCGTCAACACTGGTGGTGGCGGCGCGATCATCGTGTCCGGGCGCGGCTCCCCACGGGCGCGCCCTCCCTCACCACCCAGGGCCGCCGCCGCGCTGGGCGCAGCGCGAGACACCGAGACGGGGAGACGGGCGATGGCAGAGGCCGGCACCATCCTGAACGGGCACCGCACCGAACGCGAGGGCGGCGGCCGGCCGCTGCCCTCGGTGCTGATCGCCACCCGGCACGGCGAGTCCGTCGCCAACGTCGAGTTCCGGCTGGCCGAGGAGACGGGTGCGCTGACCGTCCCGATCAGCAGCCGGGACGCCGACATCCCGCTCTCGCTGCACGGCCAGGCGCAGGCCCAGGCACTGGGGCGCTGGTGGGCCGGCCTGCCCGCCGCGGACCGGCCGCGCGCGGTGTGGTGCTCCCCGTACGTGCGGACGGCCGAGACGGCGCGGATCGCCGTCGCGCAGGCCTCCGGGCTGGGGGCGGTGCCGGTGGGGGTGCCGGTGCGGTACGACGAGCGGCTGCGGGACAGAGAGCTCGGCGTGCTGGAGATGCTGACCCGGGCCGCCATCGACAAGGAGCACCCGGCGGAGGCCGCCCGGCGCAGGCGGATGGGCGAGCTGTACTACCGGCCGCCGGGCGGGGAGTCCTGGCTGGACGTGGCGCTGCGGGTGCGGGGAGTGCTGCGGGACCTCTGCGAGGAGGAGAGGGGCCGGCCGGTGCTCGTGGTCGCGCACGACTGCACGGTGCTGATGCTGCGGCACGTCCTGGACCGCCTCACCGAGCCGCAGCTGCTCGCCCTGGAGCCCGTCCGCAACTGCTCGACGAGTCTGTGGCGGGCCGCCGACGACCGGCTCCGCCCCGACTTCTGGAACACCACCGGCCACCTGCCGGGCGGCGGGGCCGGGTAGCCGGCCCGGGTAGCCGTACTGACGGGCCGGAGAGCCGGCCCGACGGGCCGCGGGCCTCAGCGCAGCAGGCGGCGCTCCTTGGCGACCGCGACGGCGCCGGCCCGGGTGTCGACGCCGAGCTTGTCGTAGATGCGGCCGAGATGGGTCTTGACGGTGGCCTCGCTGATGAACAGGGCGCGGGCGATCTCCCGGTTGCCGAGGCCCTCGGAGAGCCGGCCGAGGATCTCCTGCTCGCGGCCGGTGAGCCTGGGCGCCGGGGCGCGCATCTGGGCCATCACCCGGCTGGCGACCGGCGGCGAGAGCACCGTGCGACCGGCGGCCGCCGCGTGCACGGCGGCGAACAGCTCCTCCGGGCGCTCGGCCTTCAGCAGGTAGCCGGTGGCGCCGGCGTCGATGGCGCGGGTGATGTCGGCGTCGGTGTCGTAGGTGGTGAGGACGAGGACGTGCGGGCCGCCCCCGGCCGCGGTGATCCGCCGGGTGGCCTCGACACCGTCGATGCCGCTGCCCAGCTGGAGGTCCATGAGGACCACCTGCGGCCGGAGCCGCTCGGCGAGCGCGACGGCCTCCTCGCCGCTGCCGGCCTCGCCGACCACGTCGATGTCGCCGGCGCTGGCGAGCAGCGCGAGCAGGCCCGCCCGGACGACCGCGTGGTCGTCGCAGACGAGCAGCCGAACCGGCGGGTTCATCGCGGCCTCCCGGTGTGCAGGGGTACGGCGGCGGAGAGCACGGTGCCCTCCCCCGGGGTGCTCTCGACGGTGAGGGTGCCGCCGAGCTGGCGGAGCCTGGCCCGCATGGCGGGCAGTCCGTGGCCGCGGGCGGCGGTGGGCCCGGTGGTGTCAGGGGGCAGGCCCCGGCCGTTGTCCGCGATGTCGAGGACGGCCTGGTCGCCCAGGTAGGAGAGGGTGAGGGCGGCGGCCGTGGCCCGGGCGTGCTCGCGGACGTTGGCGAGGGCGCCCTGGGCGATCCGCAGCAGGGCGGCCTGGGTGGCGGGCGGCAGCGGCACGGGGGTGCCGTCGAGGTGGAAGCGGACCGGCAGGCCGGTCTCGGTGCTCTCACGGTCGACGAGGGCCCGCAGGGCGCGGTCGAGGCCGCCGCCGTCGGCGAGTTCGGCGGGGGCGAGGTCGTGGACGAAGCGGCGGGCCTCGGCGAGGTTGCGGCCGGTGACGGCGGCGGCGCTGCGGACGTGGCGGCGCGCGGTGTCCGGGTCGGTGTCCCAGGTGCGGTCGGCGGCCTGGAGGAGCATCTGCTGGCTGGACAGGCCCTGGGCGAGGGTGTCGTGGATCTCCATGGCGAGGCGCTCGCGCTCCGCCAGGGTGCCCTCGCGGCGCTCGGTGGAGGCGAGGTCGCGGCGGGTGCGGACCAGGTCGTCGACGAGGGCCCGCTGCCGGGCGGTCTGCCGCCGCATGGTGAGGAAGACGGCGGTCGCGAGGGCCGCGACGGTGGGCGGGAGGATCAGCAGGGTGGCGTCGGCCGGGCCGGGCAGCCGGGCCTGGCCGACGGTGACCAGCGCGGTGAGCGCGGCGACCAGCGGGAGGGCCGCCCGGGTGGGCAGGGTGCGCAGCGCGGTGTAGACGAGCGGAACGGCGCACCAGGCGAAGCTGGGGGCCAGCAGGACGAGGACCACCCAGAGCGCCACGACCAGGGCGAGGGCGCCGGCGGCGGTCCGGCTGCGGCGGCTGCCGTGCCGGGGCCCGTCGGGCCCGTCGGGCCCGTCGGGTCGGTCCGGTCCGTCCGGTCCGTTCGCGGTGGTGTCCTGGTGGACGGTGTCCCGGCCCGTGGTGTCCCGGCCCGTGGTGTTCTCGCGGGGCGGGGCGAGCAGGCGGGAGCCCGTGAGCTGGGCGGCGGCGAGGGCGGTGGAGAGGCCGATCACCCAGGGGGTGGCGGGGCTGTCGGGGTGGTGCGTGAGGTAGCGGCCGAGCGATCCGGCGAGCAGCAGCAGGAAGGCGGCGTCGAGGACGAGGGCGAGGCGGCGCTCGTCGGTGTCGGCGTCGGTCCGCTGCGGCGGTCGCACGTGTGTCTCCGTTTCTGCCGCGGGTCCGCGGCCGGCGCGGGATACAGGTGTCGTGGGATGCCGGATGCGGGCTGCGGGCGCCGGCCGGTCCGTGGTTCGGATTCTGGCCGGTCGGCCGCTGCCGCGCATCGGCCGATCGGTTGACCCCGGCGTCCTCCATCATGCCTGCGCAGGCGAGCCGGAACGCCGACGCCGGGGAGGGGGCGGGGCCCGCAGGATCGGGGTGGAGTCCGAGCCGCAGGGGCCGGACCGGTGAAGCGCCGAGGAGTCGCAATGAAGAAGACGTCGATGCGGGCACGGGTACTGGGCGGCGCTGTGGCGGTGGCCGCGCTGGGTGCGGGCACCTTCGGCGCGGTGGCGGCGAGCGCGGAGACCTCCGGTTCGGCCGGTGCTCCCGCGGCGGTCCGTGCCGAGGCCGGCGGCAAGGACGTGGTGTCCTCCTCGCACCTGTCGGTGGACGCCGCGACCAGGGCGGCGCTGGCGGCGATCGACGCGGCCGGCAGGGGCGGCTACAAGGTCTCGGTCGCCGTGGTCGACCGGAACGGCAACACGATCGTCGCGCTGCGCGGCGACGGCGCCGGCCCGCAGTCGCCGGAGTCGGCGGAGCGCAAGGCCTTCACGGCGGTGTCCTGGAACGCCCCGACCTCGGAGCTGGCGAAGCGCCTGGCGCAGACCCCGAACCTCAAGGACATCCCGGGCACGCTGTTCCTGGGCGGCGGCGCCCCGGTGCAGGTCAAGGGCGCGCCGGTGGCGGCGGTCGGTGTCGCGGGCGCCGCGAGCGGCGACCTGGACGAGCAGTTCGCGCAGGCGGGTGTCGCGGCGCTCGGCCGGTAGCGGGCCGCCCGTCCTCCCCTCCCGGCGACGGGGGAGGGGAGTTGCCCCCCGCGCCGCACCCCGAGCCCCCGCCGCCGCTACACCTCCGCCGCTACACCCCTGCCGCCGCGATCTCGGGGCTGGCGAAGGCGCGGCGGTAGGCCTGCGGAGTGGTGCCGAGGCGGCGGGCGAAGTGGTGGCGGAGGGTGGCGGCGTTCCCGAAGCCGCAGCGGGCGGCGACGGCGTCGATCGGCTCGGCGGTGCCTTCGAGGAGCCGCTGGGCGAGCAGCAGGCGCTGGCCGGTGAGCCAGCGGTGCGGGGTGGTGCCGGTCTCCTGCTGGAAACGGCGGGCGAAGGTGCGCGGGGACATGTGGGCGAGGGCGGCGAGCCGTTCGACGGTGGCCTCCTCGTCGAGGTGGTGGCGCATCCAGTCCAGGACGGGGGCGAGCGAGTCGACGCCGGGTTCGGGCAGCGGGCGGTTGACGAACTGGGCCTGGCCGCCGTCCCGGTGCGGGGCGACGACCATCCGGCGGGCGATGCCGCGGGCGACCTCGGCGCCCTGGACCTTGCGGACGAGGTGCAGGCAGGCGTCGATCCCGGAGGCGGTGCCGGCGGAGGTGATGACCGGGTCGTCGTCGACGTAGAGCACGTCGGGTTCGACGGTGGTGAGCGGGAAGCGCCGGGCCATTTCGGCGGCGTGCTTCCAGTGGGTGGTGGAGCGGCGGCCGTCGAGCAGTCCCGCGGCGCCGAGCAGGAAGCTGCCGCTGCAGATGGACAGCGCGCGGGCGCCGCCCTCGACGGCCGCGCGGAGGGCGGCGAGGAGGGCGGGCGGGTACTCGTCGCGCAGACCGGTCGCGGTGAGGATCACCAGGTCGGCCCCGGCGAGGCGTTCGGGCCCGTACGGGACGTCCACGGTGAAGCCGGCGTGGGTGCGCTTGGGGCCGGGCGTGTCGGAGGCGAGCGCGAACTCGTAGACGGGGAGGCCCTCTTCGCTGCGGTCGAGGCCGAACACCTCGCAGGCGACCCCGAGTTCGAAGGGGTGGACGTCCTCCAGGACGACGGCGACCACGTTCTTCAGCATGGCTCCAGGATGCCGTTGGCAGTAATTCGATGCAAGAGGGCATTCCTGCCACTCGTTCGGGCGGCGGCCGGCCGGGAGAGTGGTGCCATGACTTCCACCGTGTTCGAGAACACCGCCGTCCTGTCCGTCGTCATCGGTGTGTTCGCCCTGGTCGGGGCCGTGGTCGGCCGGGAGCGCGACCGCACCGGCCGGCACGGCCGCGACAACTGGCACCGCCCCGGCGGCTATCCCCCCGACCCGTCCGTGCCCGACCGACTGCACCGCCCCCCGACCGCCGGGGCCACCGCCGTGGAGGGCAGACTGGACGGATGGACGTCGTCATCCGCCGCGCCCGCGAACGGGACCTCGACCCGGCCGGCGAACTCTCGGTCGAGGTCTTCGTCGGCGACGGCTTCAGCCTCGCCGACGGGCCCTACGCCGGGCTCCTCCGTGACGCCCGCCGCCGCAATGAGGAGGCCGAACTCCTCGTCGCCGTCGACGCCCGGGACGAGCATGTGCTCGGCTGCGTGACGTTCGCGGTCGGCGGTTCGGCCTGGGCCGACATCTCGCAGCCGGACGAGGGCGAGATCCGGATGCTGGCCGTCGGCCGGGCCGCCCGCGGCCGCGGCGTCGGCGCCGCCCTGGTGCGGGCCGCGATGGACCGCAGCCGCGAACTCGGCCTGGCCGGCATGGCGTTCTCCACCCGGCCGGAGATGACGGACGCCCACCGGGTGTACGAACGGCTCGGCTTCCGCCGGGCGCCCGAGCGGGACTGGGCCCCCCTGCCCGGCCTCGACCTGATGGTCTACGCCCTGACCTTCTGACAGATCTCTTTCGGACCTGGCCTAGGCTGTACCGCATGGGGATGCAATGGGCCGGACGGCAGCGACTGTTGGTGGCGGCCTTGGCCTTCGTGATCTCGCTGGTGGCGACCGTGGTGGCAGGCGTCTTCACACGGTCCTCCTCGTCCGCCTCGGCCGAGACACCGATCGCCGTGCCCTCCCCCACGGCACCGCAGAACGGCAAGCAGCTCCGCATCGGCCTCGCGTTCGGGGACACCCTGACCTGGAAGTCGGACCAGGACCTGGCGATCGGCCTGGACAACGCGGTGGAGCTGGGCGCGACCTGGATCCGGGTCGACCTGTCCTGGAACAACATCCAGCCGGACAGCCCGAAGAGCTACCTGTGGCAGCGCTTCGACCGGGTCGTGAAGGCCGCCCACGCGCGCAAGCTGGAGGTGCTGCCCACCATCGGCTACACCCCGGGCTGGGCCCGCACGGCCGGCTGCACCGATGACCCGTCCTGCCCGCCGGCGAAGCCGGACGTGTTCGCCGCCTTCGCCCGGGACGCCGCGCAGCGGTACGCCCCGATGGGCATCCACGTCTGGGAGATCTGGAACGAGCCGAACATCCCGTTCTGGGCCCCCAAGCCCGACGCGGCCGCCTACACCCGGCTCCTCACCGTCACGTCCAAGGCGCTGCGCGGGGCCGACCCGAAGGCGTACCTGCTGCTGGGCGGTCTGGCGGCGGTGTCCACCGACCCGTCGGCGGGGCACATCTCGCACACCGAGTTCCTGGAGCAGGTCTGCAGGCTCGGCGGCAATAAGCTGGTGGACGCGCTGAGCTACCACCCCTACACCTATCCCCATCTGCCGAGTGCCAAGACGGAGTTCGGCACGGCGATGGAGGAGATCAGCAGCGCGAAGGACAACCTGGTCGCGGTGCTCGACAAGTACGGCACTCCGAACATGCCGATCTGGATCACCGAGACCGGCGCACCCACCAACGGCCCGGGTGGCGCCGCGGACGGGCGGACGATCCCGCCGAACGCCTCGCACGTGACCGAGGGCTTCCAGGCCGACATCGCCAGCGACACGATCCCCGCCGCGGCCGCCAACCCGCATGTCACCGCGGTGTTCTGGTTCGCCGAGCAGGACGCCGGCACGGCCAAGGACAAGAAGCGGCGTTCGCTGTTCTACGGCCTCCGCCGCTACGACGGTTCGCGCAAGCCCGCCTTCCAGGCGTTCAAGGACGCGGCCGCCGCCTACTACCGCCGCCCGCAGCCGCAGTAGCGGCCCGCGGCGCGCGCCCGCGTCAGCCGCGGAACAGGTCGAGGTGGCGTGCTGTCAGTCGCCGCCAGTCGTAGTGCTCCTCGGCGCGGAGCCGACCCGCTCTCCCCATCCGGTCGGCGAGCGCGCCGTCGTCGAGCAGGCGGCGGCAGGCGGCCGCGAGCGCGTCCGGATCGCCGGGCGGGACGAGCAGGCCGGTCTCTCCGTCGGCGACCACCCCCGGCACGCCGCCGACCGCGGATCCGATCACCGGTGTGCCGCAGGCCATCGCCTCGACCAGCGCCATCCCGAAGGACTCGGCCTCGGTGCGGGACGGCAGGACGACGACGGCCGCGGTGCGCACCGCCTCGACCAGGTCCTGCCCCGTCAGTTCGCCTGCGGCCTCCACCCGGTCGGCGATGCCGAGGCGGCCGGCCAGCGCCAGGTGGTCCGGTACGGCGTCGCCGCCGCCGATCAGGCGCAACCGCGCGGTGTCCGGGCCGGCCGGGCGGGCCAGGGCGTGCAGCAGCACGTCCACGCCCTTCCATGCCGAGGTGCGGTCCATCCGGCCGACGTACAGGACGGTGCGGGGGCGGGTCGAGGGCGGTGGGCCCGGGGTGAACCGGTCGAGGTCGACGCCAGGGCTGATCTCGACGGCGTGGGGCAGGCCGGAGGCCAGCGAGACCGGGGAGACCGCGACGAGTGCCGCGGCCCGGCGGAACACCCGGGGCAGCACATGCGTCTCGTAGAGGCCGATCAGACGGTCGGCGGCGCCGCTGCCGGGCTCGCCCTTGTGCATCGAGCCCGCGTGGTACGTCAGCACGGTGTACCGCCGGCCGGCGACGGCGACCGCGAGGTCGGCCAGACCGGGCACCGGGCCGTGCGCGTTGACCACGGCAGCGCCGGTGCGGCGCAGCCAGCGCCTCAACTGCAGTGGCCAGAGCGGGCTCAGCGGGGTGTTGGAGAGCCGGAGCCAGGCGCCGAGGCGGACGATCCGGACGCCGTTCTCGACGGTGTCGGTGGTGCGCAGCCCGTCGGACCGGGTGGTGATGACGACCGGCCGCAGCTCCGGGTCGTCGGCGAGGGCGCGGGCGAGGCGTGCGGTGTAGTTCTCCACGCCGCCGATCTTGGGCGGGTAGTAGGGCGTGACGACGGCCACCGTCCGCGGGCCGGCCGCGGGCACGCGGTCGCGGGCCGGCATCAGGCCGACACCTGTGGCTGGGCCACTGCCCGGGCCGTGTCCTGGGCGGTGGCCGGCAGGAGGGCCCGGAGCATGGCGGGGAACTCCTCGGCGCGGGCGACGTAGCCGGGGACGCGGTCGCGGAGCAGCGCGCGGTACTCCTCGGCGCCGGGGCCGAGCAGCGGCTCGACCAGCGTCCACAGGCGGTCCGCGGTCACCTCCTCGATCGGCACCACCTTCGCGGAGAGGCCGAGTTCGGCCATGATGCCGGCGGTCTTGTGCTCGTAGCCGATGGCCACGCACGGGACGCCGCTGGTGAGCGCGAAGATCACCGAGTGGAAGCGGGTGCCGACGAGCAGCGAGCATTCGCCGTAGAGGGAGCGCAGTTCGCGGTAGTCGACGCGTTCGTCGAGCTGCAGCGGCGGTGTGGTGCAGTGGGCGGCGATCCGGCGTTCGACGAGGATGTCGTCGTCGCCGAGGTAGCCGGTGCTGACCTGGGGGATCAGGACGACCCGGTGGCCGGCGGCCTGGATCCGGTCCACGACCTCGGCGAGGGCCCGCTCGTAGCCGTCCTGGGCGGCCGGCTCCAGCCAGCGCCGGGCGGTGAGCCCGACCAGCGGCTGCCCGGGGTCGGTGTCGAGACGGGCCCGCCAGTCGGGCTGCGCCTCGGGGGCGTAGGCGAAGCCGGAGTCGACGGCCCGGCCGATCCGGTCCGCGGGCAGGCCGCACTCCTCCAGCATCGCCGCGCTGAGGGCCTCACGGGCCAGCACGAGCGGCGAGCGGCGCAGCGCGCGCCGGACGAGTCGCCGCTGGAGGCGGGCGGGGAACGGGCCGAAGGACTGCGGCGCGAACACCACCGGCACCCCGGCGCGCTGGGCGAGGAGGGCGGGGAGGAGGACGAAGAAGACGTTCTGGTGCCCGTTCAGACCGGGGCGGGCGTTGAGGTAACCGCCGCCCATGGAGACGACCAGGTCGGCCCGGGAGACCGCGTCGGCCTCGCGGCGGGCCTCCGCAGGGAGCAGGCGCAGCAGTGCGCGGCCGGCGGGCCCGGGCAGCAGCAGGGCGAGGACGGCGAGCGGTGCGACGAGGAGCTTGCGCAGGACGCGGCGCAGCAACGAGACCTCGCCGTCGGCGACCCAGCGGCGGATCGACCCGATGTTCTCGACGCCCTCGAAGTCGGGGTGGACGGCGGCGTCCTCCATACCGGCGATGACCGTCCGGGCGTACGGGAAGGCCTCCCGGACGTGCCGCACGCAGACGGAGAGCAGGGCTGCGTCCCCGGCGTTGCCGCGGACGTAGGCGTTGACGACGACGATCCTCATCGGCGGTGTTCCTCGGGTCGGACGGTGCGGAAGTGCTGCGGGGGGACGGCGTGCGCAGATGCACCCGTCCCGGGCTGCGGGTGGTGAGGCGGGGCGGAGTGCGGCGGGGCCGCATACGGCCCGGCGGGGTACGGAGGGGAGGGGTACGACGCGGCAGGGTGCGGCGGAGCGGGGTACGGCGCGACGGGGTGGGGAGGGGCAGGGTACGGCGACGCGGGTACGGGTCGTTCGGGTGTGCGTCGGGCGGAGGTGCGTCGGGCGAGCAGGGCGGCGGTCGCGTAGAGCCCGGAGAGCAGGTTGCCGACGCCCCAGGCGAGGCCCACCCAGATCAGTCCGCGCGGCGCCCAGAACGCGGTGAGGCCGATGGTCACCGCGGCGAAGAGGACGTTGCTGAGGATCAGGTGGGTCATGCTGCGGGCGGCCTTCAGGCCGAAGCTGGCCCAGGTGTTGAGGGCCACCGCGAGGGCGCAGAGCGCGAGCACGGTGAGCAGGCCGCTGCTGCGGGCGGCGTAGGAGGGGCCGAAGATCCTGAGCAGCAGGGTGCTGCCGGCGGCGACGGCGATGACGGCGGGCACCTGGACGGCGGCGATGATGCGGGCGGAGCGGCGCAGCAGTTCGCCGAAGCGGGACTCGTCCGAGGAGACCTCGGCGAACAGGGCCTCGCCGACGGCCCCGGAGACGGCGTGCAGCATGCCGGCGATCTGGAAGGCGACGTAGTAGTAGCCGGCTGCGGCGGTGCCGAGGCGTTCCAGCACGATCAGCGGGACGATCATCAGCGGCAGCAGGTTGAGCAGGCTGGAGGTGTAGCTGGCTGCGGAGTAGCCGAGTTGCTCGCGCAGGCGGGTGCCCCGGGTGCGGAAGTCGAACCGGTAGCCGATCCGGCGGTGCATCAGGAGCAGGGAGGCGAGGACGGCGACGAGGTAGCCGCCGCCGGTGGAGGCGACGACACCGAACGGGCCGAGGGCGACCAGGGCGACCGGCAGGGCGAGCTTGGCGAGGCCCTGGATCAGGCCGTCGACCAGCACGTTGAGCTGTGGCAGGCGGGCGCTGACGAAGACCGAGTCGGTCAGGGCGTTGACCGCCGCGCAGACGCAGAACAGGACGAAGGCGCCGGCCTGCAGCAGGTCGCCTCGGACGAACAGCAGCTTGGGCCCGTACAGCGGCAGGCCCGCCAGGTAGACCAGCGCGGCGGCGCCGGACACGGTCGCCACCAGGGCGATCGCCTGGGTGATCTGCCCGTTGCGGGCGGGTGCCGGTGCCGGGAAGCGGACGAGGGTGCTGTTGAGGCCGAACATGCTGAGGTAGGCGAGCAGCGAGGTCGCCGAGATCAGCGAGGTCGCCAGGCCGACCTGCTCGGGGGTGTAGAAGCGGGCGACGACCACCCAGAACAGGAAACCGAGCCCGGCGGTGGTGACGGAGGACGCGAGCAGGAAGAAGGAGCTGCGGTACACCTGGTCCGGCGGCCGGGCGTGCCGGCCCCGGTGCCTAGCCACGGGGAGGTGCGCCGGCTCTGCGGCGCGGGGTGCCGGTGATCATGCGTGGGCCTGCTCGTGCTGAACGTGCTCGTGCCCGTCGCGGCCCCGGTAGTGCTCGGTCAGTGCGGTGGTGTGCCGGTGCCAGGAGAAGGCGTCGGCGGCGTACTGCCGGGAGTAGCCGCCCATCCGGGCGCGCAGGGCGGGGTCTGCGGCGAGTTCGGCGAGGGCGTCGCCCAGCTGCCCGGGGTCGCGGGGCAGCAGGCGGACACTGCTGCGGTCGAGCCGGTACGGCGCGTACCCGGGGTCGTCCGTGGTGATCACGGGCAGGCCGGAGGCCATGGCCTCCTGGACGGTGAGCGGGAAGCCCTCGGCGGTGGACGGCAGGACGAAGAGGTCGCAGGCACGGTAGGCGTCGGCGAGGTCCTCGGGCGACAGGGTTCCGAGGCCGTGCACGCCGGGGCGGCCGGCGAGGGCCCGGACGTCGCCGTCGCCGGCGAAGACCAGGTCGTAGCCGTCCTCGGGGCGGTGTGCGGCGAGCAGCAGGTCGTGGCCCTTCTTGGGCACGAGGCGGCCGGCGAAGAGGGCGAGCACCCGGTCCTGCGGCAGGCCGAGGCGGGTGCGGGCGGCGGCCCGCTCGCCGGGCGCGGCGGCCGGGCGGAAGAGCACGGTGTCGACGCCGTTGGCGAGGTGGCGCAGCCGGTCCGGGCGGGCCCCGCCGCGGACGGCGAAGTCGGCGACGGAGGCGTTCAGGGTGATCACGCGGCGGGCGCGGCGCAGCAGGGCGCGGCCGGCGACGGCGTACACGGCGTGCTGGACGGCGCGGACCAGCGCGGAGGGGTGGGCGACCAGGGCGACGTGCTGGGTGAGGACGTGCGGGGTCCGGGTGAGCACGGCGGCCAGTCCGGCGGCCCAGGAGGTGAGGTAGAGGCAGTCGTGGATGTGCACCACGTCGGCCCGCCGGGCGTGCCGGAACGCGGCGGTGAGCACGCGGGGCGACAGCACCGGGAAGGGCACGCCGGCCCGTTCGGCGCCGTTCCAGGCGGCGATCCGCACCACGCGGACGCCGTCCTCGTCGCGGACGCTGCTGCGGTCGGCGCTGGTCAGCACGGTGACCTCGGCGCCGGCGGCGGCCAGGTGGCGGGCCTCCTGGCGGGCGACGTTCTCGATGCCGCCGAGGTGCGGCGGGTAGTAGTGGCTGACCATCAGCACGCGCGGCGGCCGCTCGGGTGTGCTCATCGGTAGATCACGGCTCCTTCACTGCTGTAGATCCGGTTCTTGGTCGTGCTCAGCAGTGCCGTCGGATACTTGTAGGTGACGAGGTCTCCACGGTAGAAGACGGTCACCTCACCCTTGCGCACGGTGGTGGCGCCCAGCAGCACGTACGAGTTGGGGCGTATGACGACGGGTTGGACGTCGGCCTGGGCGGGGCCGGTGATCAGGGTCTGCAGCCGGCTGAAGGTGTAGCGGTCCGTCTGCAGCACCTGTCGCTTGTCGGTGGCGATCTGCTTCTCCAGCCAGTAAACGGCCATCTGCTCCTCGACGTGCGGGTAGTAGATGTCGAAGGAGCGGCCGGCGTTGCTGAGCTGGAGCTGGGCGGGGTAGCCGCCGAGGAGTTTGGGGACGACACCGGTCAGGTCGAGGAACAGCGCGAGGGTGAGTGCGCAGGCGACCGGGACGGTCCGGCGGCCGGCCCAGCGCAGCAGCCACAGGGTGCCCGCGGCGAGGAACGGCGCGTAGAAGAACAGGCCCTGTTGGAAGGCGCGGAGCACGCTGTAGTCCACGGACAGCTGGGGCAGCAGGGTGAACAGCGCGACCATGGCGAGGGCGCCGACGGTCAGGGTGACCTGGTCGCGCAGCGGCCGGAAGGAACGGCGCCGGGCACGCAGCACGGCGACGAAACCGACCAGCACCAGGACCTGCAGCAGCAGCGCGGCTCCCTGGCGGAGTGCGCCGTTGAGGCCGGTGACGCTGAGTCCGGCGGTGTCGAGGGCACGGCCGAGCGGAGTGAGCGGCATGTCGGCCTGCGGCACCGCGACCGTCCGGTAGCCCTCGACGGCCTGCAGCGGGAAGTAGTCGCCGACGGCGCGCTTGGCGTCGGTGGCGGCGACCGTCTCGGCGCGGAACTCGTCGAGGCGCTGCTGCGGGCCGGCCTTCGCGCCGCCGAACAGGCTGTACGCGGTGTCGGAGGAGCCGCCCTTGCCCTGGCCCGGGTGCAGGACCTCCTGGACGACGATGCCGAGGGTGGACTTGAGCTGCACGCTGGTGTGGGTGACCGGCCCGGCCCAGACGACCGCCAGTACCGCGGGGACGAGCACCAGCCACCAGGTGATCAGGGTGCCCGTCCCGGCGACCCGGCTGCGGCGCCGCAGCCGGGTCCGGCCACGGGAGGCGGCGAGCCGCCACAGCAGTTCGACGGCGTACCCGACGGCGAGGGTCGCCACCACCACGTAGGTGGTCGAGTAGTGCGAGAGCACGCAGCCGACGAGCAGCGCGAGGACGGCCACGCGGCGGGCCCGCATCGGCCGGCCCGCGTCGGTGAGCACGGCCATGGCGCATCCCAGCAGCAGGAAGGCGATCTCCTGCCGGCCGAGGA
This sequence comes from Kitasatospora sp. NPDC085879, assembly GCF_040686255.1. Taxonomy (NCBI): domain Bacteria; kingdom Bacillati; phylum Actinomycetota; class Actinomycetes; order Kitasatosporales; family Streptomycetaceae; genus Kitasatospora; species Kitasatospora sp. NPDC085879. The sequence continues at coordinate 48,661 of NZ_JBFBJZ010000011.1, forward strand.
AGGTCATGTCGGTGAAGAAGGTCGGGAACAGCATGAAGTAGACGGCCGACAGCAGCGCGACGAACTGGGGCGCGACGTTGCGCACCGCGCGGTGGACGAGCACCGGGGTCAGCGCGAACAGCAGCGGCAGGACGACCTTGAAGACGTAGATCCCGGGGATGGCGGTGAGCCGGGCGACGGACACCGGGAGGAGGGTGATGCTGAGACAGGCGTTGTAGGCGTCGGGGTACAGCTCGACGTTCCAGTACGAGCCGCCGAGGGCGAGCCGGAAGTACTCGTACTCGCGCTGGATGTCGTGGCCGGCGATGCCCCAGCCGCGCAGCGAGTTCAGCAGCAGCAGGGCGGCGGCCGCCACGTACAGGCCGCCCTCCAGCAGCGGCACGGGGTAGCGGCGTCGGCGGACCATCAGCAGCAGCAGGAGGGCGGCGACGGCGACCAGGGCGGCGGTGCTGACGGTGCCGCTGAGCCCGTTGTTCAGCCGGATCGGGCCAGCCACGGAGAGCACCAGGGTCAGAGCGCCGAGGCCGGCCAGGGTCGCCGTGCCGGCGGGCAGGCCGAAGCGGCGGGCGGGCCGCGGCGCCTCGGGCAGGAAGGCGCCGAGGACGGCGACGACCATGGCGCTCGCCCCGGCGAGGTTGGCGCGGGTGAGCGGTTCGTCGATGCCGAACGGCGGCAGCAGGGTGTTGACGGCGAGGGCGACGAGGAGGTCGGTGACGACGGCGAGGCCCACGGCGACCATCAGGGCAGCGTCCCGGGTGGACACCGCCTTGGCGGCGGTGCCGCGCCAGAGTGCCACGGGTGCGCCGATCAGCAGCCACAGCCCGGCCGCGGTGAGCACGGCGCCCGGAACGCCGGGCAGGGTCTCGACCACGCAGGCGACGGCGCTTCCCAGTATCACCGCGGAGCGGCCCCGCAGGAGGGTGCGCGCGTTCACAGCCCGACCTCCTCGTAGACCTCTTCGACCCGGGTGGCGACGTTCTCCCAGGCGTACGCCCGCGCCGCTTCCGCGCTCCTCTCGGACAACCGCAGCCGCAGCGCCGGGTCGGCGGCGAGCCGGTCGATCGCCGCGGCGAGCGCCGCGGGCTCGGGTGCCGACAGCAGGCCGACGCCGTCGAGGAGTTCGCGGCTGCCCGGGACGTCGGTCGCGAGCACGGGGAGCGCCGCGGCCATGGCCTCCAGGGCGACCAGCGGCATGCCCTCCCGGTCGGAGGGCAGGACGAGGGCGTCGGCACCGGCGTAGGCGGCGACGAGGTCCGCTCCCAGCAGCCCGCCGGCGAACTCGACCGAGGACAGCCCGAGGCGCCGGGCCTGTTCCTCCAGGCGGGGCCGGAGTTCGCCGTCGCCGACGATCCTCAGCCGCACCGGACGGCCGGCCAGGGCCATCGCGTCGAGCAGCCGCGCGACGTTCTTCTGGGCGCTGAGCCGGCCGACGTACAGCAGGTGGAGCGGCCGGTCAGCGAGCTGCCGGACGGGCATGAAGTACTGGCCCCCGACACCGTTGGGGACGACGAAGACCCGCTCGGCGGGCACCCGGTAGGTGTCCCGGAGGAAGGCGGCCTGTTCCTCGGTCAGCGCGATCACGGCGGCCGCGGCCCGCATCACCCGGGCCAGCACGTGCTTCTTGTACGCGGGCAGCAGTCGGCCCAGCCGGCCGGAGGCGTCGACGTCGAGGTGGAAGTGGAGCACGAAGCGCTGCCCGCGCAGACGTGCGGCGACGGCGACGAGTTCGGGCATCAGGGCGTGCGCGCAGTGCAGGTGCAGCACGGCGCCGCGAGGCGCGCGCAGCAGCGAGAACGGCAATCCGGGGGCCAGCGCCGTGTGGGCGACCTCGACGGCGCGGTGGCGACGGACGGCGACCGGGCCCGCGGTGTGCCGCGGCGCTCCCCCGGCGCCCAGTGCGGTGGTGACCACGCGGACGTCGTGGCGGCGCGCCAGTTGGCCGGAGAGGTTCTCCACCACCCGTTCGAGACCGCCCAGGTGGGGCGGATAGTACGGGGTGACCTGCAGGATCGTACGCATCGGTGTTCCAGGGCGTCGGCTCGTCAGGGGTGTGCGCAGTGCCTCAGCCATGGGTGGTCTGGGACTTCCCGAAGCGGAAGTACAGGCTCTGCGGATGCCCCACCAGGGCGACCCGGACGAGGGCGACGTCGGCGTTGGTCTGCAGCTTGGCGACCAGGGGCACGGGTGCGCCGTAGCGGGGGGTGACGGCGGTGGTCGAGGTGGCGAGGACCTGCCCGGACGGCGACTCCAGGGTGACGCGCACCTGGTAGCCCTCGGAGCCCTCGCCGTGGTCGGTGACCGCGATCGGGACGACCACGGTGGAGCCCTCGAAGCCGGGGGTGGCGGTGAAGAACAGCTCGGCGTAGGTCCGGGGGCGCTCGGTGAAGGAGTCGAGCAGCACCTCGCGGGTGACGGGCACCGTCCACAGCGCCCATCCGGCGACTGCCGCCGCGAGCAGGCCGGCGAGGACGGCGACCGGCCGGGAGCGAAGCACCGGGCCGCGGCCGGCGGAGGCGCGGCGGCGGCGCCCGCGGACGCCCCGGTCCGCGTCCGACGCGTCCTCGGTGGACACGGCGTCGTCGGACGTGCCCTCCTCCGCCTCCCCCTCGACGGACGTCTCCTCGGCGGGCGCCCGGTCGGCGGACGCCGGACCGCCGAGGTCGTCCGCGGTGGGCGCGTCCTCGTTCGGGGCGCGCCCGGACCTCCTGCTCACACCGCCTCGATGCGTTCGTTGCGCGGCTTCTGGGCGGGGATGCGGGCCTGCCGGCGGGCTGCGACGGGGACGGGCGGCGGACCGTCGCCGCGGCGGAACCGGTGGTTGAAGAGCTGACGGAGGTTCGCCACACCGTCCGGCAGGGCATTCAGCTTCACCTCGCCGCCGCGGGTGCGGTACTCGATCGGCACCTCCATGAAGCGGTAGCCGGCCGTGGTCGCGGCGTTCTTGATCTCCTGCGAGAACGCCATGCCGCGGGAGCGCACGTCCAGGCCGTCCCAGATGTACCGCCGGAAGATCCACATGCCGGACTGGGAGTCCCGCAGGCCGTTGCGGAAGAGCGTGCGGCTGAGCACGCTGAGGGCGTGGTTGGCGACGAAGTGCGAGGCCTTCATGGCCCGGCGGTTGCGCCGGTGGAGACGATCGGTCGTCAGGAACTCGACCTCGTGCTCGACCAGAGTGCGCAACAGATCGGGCAGCGCGTCGAACGGATACGTGCAGTCCGCGTCACCGGTGGCGATCACATCACCGGTGGCCACGTCGAACCCGGCAAGGTAGGCGTTGCCGTAACCGCGCTCGGGCTGCGAGACGACCCGCGCACCGAGGGCGGTGGCGACCGCCGCGGTGTCGTCCGTCGAGGCATTGTCGACGACGACGATCTCGGTGCGCCAGCCGGCGTCCGCCAGCTCCGCCACCGGTACCGTGCTCATCACCGCCGGAAGGTTCGACGCCTCGTTGAGCGCGGGAATCACGATGGACAGAGTGTTCACGCTCTATTCCCCCTGGAAAGCAACTGCGTGCCCGCCCCAGGCTGCGCGGCCGGTCAGGGGTCGGGTGTCGGACGAACCTTTCCGGGGTTCCGGTGGGCGCGTTCGCACATCTCCGAAACCAATGTGCCCCGCCCCGGCCGGAATGCCGCCGTCCCCGTTCGCTCGGGCGTCATCTTTTCACACGCGAATCGCCGGTGACACCACGGCAGGTGTGAGCGAGGGCACGGCCCGTGGCAGTGCCCTCGCGAACGGGCGGCCGATCAGCCGCCGACGAGCCAGGATCCGGCGGGCTTGGCGCTCAGGCCGGTGCCGCCGGTCTTGAGGCTTGCGACCTGCTGGGGGTTCAGCGGCTCGTCCCAGACGAGGATCCGGCCGATCACGCCGGCCCAGCTGCCGCCCCATATGCCGTGGTGGCGGCTGCGGCCCAGCTGCAGCGGGCCGGGGCCGGCCCAGATGCCGCCGTTCAGCTTCGCGGTGGCGGCCTGGGCGCCGTTCACGTAGAGCGTGATGCTCTTCTGGCCCGCGTCGTACACACCGGTGAGCAGCGCCCACTGACCCACCGTCGGCACAGTGTCCGGAGCCACCGCCTGCACGACCGTGCCGTCGGCGCCGCCGTCGGCGGTCTGCACCCGGAACACCCAGGCCTTCTTGCCGTTGGCGTCGTCACGGGCCAGGTCGAAGGAGTACGAGATGCCGTCGCCCTCGCTGATCGCGGTGCGGGAGCCGCCCGGCGCCTCGTTGTAGACCCAGGCCGAGATCGAGAAGCTCTTGGTGACGTCGATGACCTGGTTCGCCGACTGGGCGAAGGAGTTGCCGTTGCTCCGCAGGCGCAGCGCGTATCCGCCCTGGACCTCACTGACCTGGGCGTCCGGGCCCATCGCTATGTTCGACTGGCCGGATTTGTCCGCCAGCAGCTCCGGCTGGCCGGGCACGGTGGGCGAGTTGGCCGCCGCGGAGGCCGCCCCGGACCCGGACGGGCGCGGCGAGGCGGAGGCGCTCGCCGAGGGGCCGGCCTGCGGGTCGCCCTTGTGCACGCCGTTCATCACCACCAGGCCGACCGCGCCGCCGAGCACGCAGGCACCGGCCACGATCGCACCGGTCCAGATCAGCTTCTTCCGGCGCGAACTGGCCTCGTGCTGGCTGGCGAGCGCCTCCCAGTCGGGCTCGGAGGACGCCGCGGGCGGCTGGAACTGCCACTGCTGCTGCGGCGCGGCCTGTGACGGGAATCCGGCCGCGGCGCCGAAGCCGGCCTGCGGCGGGAAGGGCTGGCCGGCAGGGGCCTGGGACGCCTGCTCCGAGGGATTCCCCGGTCCCTCCTGGGACTCGGGCCGACCGGTCCAACCGGGCGGTGCACCCGTTCCGTCACTCATGGCCAGAGATCGTAGGCCATGGGCCCCGGCCAGGTCTCGGGTGGTGACCATTCCGTGAGCACGCCGCGTGGGCGAGGGGCGGATCGGATGTGCGCGATGCGTCCGGGGAGGCCTCCCGAGCCACGGACGCGACACGCAGCGTGCACAAGATATGGGGGTACTTCAGGGAGACACCACAACATGTATGCTCACTCTCGCTGTCGACGCAGGGGAACCCGGTGCGAGTCCGGGACTGCCCCGCAACGGTGAGCAGGCCCGTGAACGCCCGGGCCCGCGCAGTCCGAGGGCCTGCCGACGGTGTGCCACAGGCTTCCCCGCAGATGCCATGAAGCACAGCTGTACGTCCGGGCCTCGCGGGTGGGCCGGGTTACGACGCACTCCCCGACGAGGTCGGGTGTGCCCGTCTCCCCTGCCACACGCATGCCCTGACGCTCCCCCGGCCCTCGGCCCGGGGGTGTCCGAAGCGTCCGCTGCCGCCACAGGAGAGAGTGCGCCTTGACCGTCGCTGCCTCAGTCACCCTGCCCTCCCAGGGATCCGCCGACAACGACCGGCCCGACCCCGGTGCCGCGCTGCTTCGGCTGCTCACCGACCGCAGCACCGACCTCCCCCAGGTGGACCCCGGCCACGTCGCCGCCGCCGCGCTGCGCGGCCGCCACGCCGGTTCGGACTTCGCCGAGCTGCGCGGGCTGGCCGTGGAGGCCGCCGCGTCGATGATCGCCGAGGACCCGCAGTACTCGAAGCTCGCCGCCCGGCTGCTCGCGCTGGAGATCAGCGACGAGGCGGTCTCCCAGGGCGCGGTCTCCTTCGCCGCCTCGATCGCCGTCGGCCACGCCGAGGGCCTGATCGGCGACACCACCGCCGCGTTCGTGGCCAAGCACGCGGCCGCCTTCGACGCGCTGGTCGACCTGCAGGGCGACGACCGTTTCGAGTACTTCGGCCTGCGCACCGTGCAGTCCCGCTACCTGCTGCGCCACCCGATCACCCGCAAGGTGGTCGAGACCCCGCAGTACTTCCTGCTCCGCGTGGCGGCGGGCCTCGCGGTCGGTGACTCCGAGCAGTCGGTGGCCGAGGTCGCCGAGCTGTACCGGCTGATGAGCCGTCTGGAGTACCTGACGTCCTCTCCGACGCTGTTCAACTCCGGCACCAAGCACCCGCAGATGTCCTCCTGCTACCTGCTGGACTCGCCGCTGGACAACCTGGACTCGATCTACAGCCGCTACGCGCAGATCGCCAGGCTGTCCAAGCACGCCGGCGGCATCGGCCTGTCCTACTCGCGCATCCGTTCGCGCGGCAGCCTGATCCGCGGCACCAACGGCCAGTCCAACGGCATCGTGCCGTTCCTGCGGACCCTGGACTCCTCGGTCGCCGCGGTCAACCAGGGCGGCCGCCGCAAGGGTGCCGCCTGCGTGTACCTGGAGACCTGGCACGCCGACATCGAGGAGTTCCTGGAGCTCCGCGACAACACCGGCGAGGAGGCCCGGCGCACCCACAACCTCAACCTGGCGCACTGGATCCCGGACGAGTTCATGCGCCGGGTGAACGCCAACGCGGACTGGTCGCTGTTCTCCCCGGCCGACGTCCCCGAGCTGGTCGACCTGTGGGGCGCCGACTTCGACGAGGCGTACCGCAAGGCCGAGCAGGCCGGCAAGGCCGTGCGCACGATCCCCGCGCAGACCCTGTACGCCCGGATGATGCGCACCCTGGCGCAGACCGGCAACGGCTGGATGACCTTCAAGGACGCCTCCAACCGGGCCGCCAACCAGACCGCCCTGCCGGGCCGCACGGTGCACTCCTCCAACCTGTGCACCGAGATCCTGGAGGTCACCGACGACTCGGAGACCGCGGTCTGCAACCTCGGCTCGGTCAACCTGGGCGCCCACGTGGCGGCCGGCGCCACCGCCGCCGACCTGCTGAACGCCATGGACTGGGACCGCCTGGACGCCACCGTGCGCACCGCGGTGACCTTCCTGGACCGGGTCATCGACATCAACTTCTACCCGACCACCGAGGCCGGCACCTCCAACTCCCGCTGGCGGCCGGTGGGTCTGGGCATCATGGGCCTGCAGGACGTCTTCTTCAAGCTGCGGATCGACTTCGACTCCGCCGAGGCGGCGGCCCTCTCCACCCTGATCTCCGAGCGCATCATGCTCACCGCGTACGAGCGCTCCGCCGACCTGGCCGAGCAGTTCGGCCGCCACGAGGCGTACGGCGAGACCCGCGCGGCCCGCGGCGAGCTGCACATCGACCACTTCGCCTCGGCCGCTCCGCAGTGGGAGGCGCGCTGGGAGGCGCTGCGCGCCCGGATCGCCGAGACCGGCCTGCGCAACTCGCTGCTGCTGGCGATCGCCCCGACCGCGACCATCGCCTCGATCGCCGGCGTGTACGAGTGCATCGAGCCGCAGGTGTCCAACCTGTTCAAGCGCGAGACGCTCTCCGGCGAGTTCCTCCAGGTCAACCCGTACCTGGTGCGCGAGCTCAAGGAGCTCGGCGTCTGGGACCAGCAGACCCGGGACGCGCTGCGCGAGACCAACGGCTCGGTGCAGGACCTCAACTGGCTGCCCGCCGAGGTCCGTTCGCTGTACCGCACGGCCTGGGAGCTGCCCCAGCGCGCGCTGATCGACCTGGCCGCGGCCCGCATGCCGTACATCGACCAGAGCCAGTCGCTGAACCTCTTCATGGCGGCGCCGACCATCGGCAAGCTCAGCTCGATGTACGCGTACGCGTGGAAGGTCGGCCTGAAGACCACGTACTACCTGCGGTCGCGCCCGGCCACCCGCATCGCGCAGGCCGCCACCGGCGCCCGCGCCGCCACCGCCGTGCCGGTGCCCGCCCCGACCATGAGCCAGGAGGAGCAGGACGCCATCGCCTGCTCCCTGGAGAACCCCGAGTCCTGCGAGGCCTGCCAGTGAGCACCCCGACCGACGCCGACCGTCAGAAGATGCTGCTCGACCCGGGCTTCGAGCTGACGCTGCGCCCGATGCGGTACCCGTCGTTCTACGACCGCTACCGGGACGCGATCAAGAACACCTGGACGGTCGAGGAGGTGGACCTGCACTCCGACGTCGCCGATCTCGCCAAGCTCAGCGAGGGCGAGCGGCACATGATCGGCCGGCTGGTCGCCTTCTTCGCGACCGGTGACTCGATCGTCGCCAACAACGTGGTGCTGAGCCTCTACAAGCACATCAACTCCCCCGAGGCCCGGCTCTACCTGTCCCGGCAGCTGTTCGAGGAGGCCGTGCACGTCCAGTTCTACCTGACGCTGCTCGACACCTACCTGCCCGACCCGGACGACCGCGCGGCGGCCTTCGCGGCGGTGGAGAACATCCCCTCCATCCACCAGAAGGCGCAGTTCTGCTTCAAGTACATGAACGCCGTCGACCACATCGACTCGCTGCAGACCAAGGCGGACCGCCGCGCGTTCCTGCTGAACCTGATCTGCTTCGCAGCCTGCGTCGAGGGCCTGTTCTTCTACGGCGCCTTCGCGTACGTGTACTGGTTCCGCAGCCGCGGCCTGCTGCACGGCCTGGCGACCGGCACCAACTGGGTGTTCCGCGACGAGTCTATGCACATGGACTTCGCCATGTCGGTGGTCGACACCGTCCGCGACGAGGAGCCCGACCTCTTCGACGACGAGATGGCCAAGCAGGTCACCGAGATGCTGGAGGAGGCTGTCGAGGCCGAGCTCCAGTTCGCCCAGGACCTGTGCGGCGACGGCCTGCCCGGCATGAACACCGCGTCGATGCGTCAGTACCTGGAGGCCGTCGCCGACCAGCGCCTGGCCCGCCTGGGCATGCCGATCCGCTACGGGTCCACCAACCCGTTCGGTTTCATGGAGCTGCAGAACGTCCAGGAGCTGACCAACTTCTTCGAGCGCCGGGTCTCCGCGTACCAGGTCGCCGTCGAGGGTTCGGTCTCCTTCGACGACGACTTCTAGGCCGCCCTCCAAGCCGCCGAGAACGGCCGAAGGGCCGCACCCGGGTCTCCGGGTGCGGCCCTTCGGCGTTCGGCCGCCGACCTGCCGTCAGTCGTTCGACACCGTCGCGTACTTGGGCGTGCCCTCGGCCATCTGCCGCAGGGCGTCCTTGCGGTCGCGCTTGGAGAGCCGGTCGATGTACAGGTAGCCGTACAGGTGGTCGGTCTCGTGCTGCAGGCAGCGGGCGAAGAAGCCGGTGCCCTCGACCCGGACCGGGTTGCCGTCCTTGTCCTGGCCGGTCACCGCGGCGTAGTCGGGGCGGGCCAGCTCCATGTACGCGGTCGGCACGGAGAGGCAGCCCTCCGGCGAGTCGTCCAGCGCCCGCCGGCCGGCCGGGAGCTCCTCCAGCACCGGGTTGACGACGTGCCCGACGTGCCGCACGCCCTCGTCGTCCGGGCAGTCGTAGACGAAGACCTTGAGGTCGACGCCGATCTGGTTCGCGGCCAGGCCGACCCCCTCGGCGGCGTACATCGAGACGAACATGTCGTCGATGAGCGCGGAGAGTTCACCGTCGAAGGAGGTCACGGTGGCGACCTCGCGGTGCAGCACCGGGTTGCCGAACACGGTGATCGGGCGGGCGGTGCCCTTCGAGACGTCGGGCAGCTCGCCGACGATCTTCTGCGGCGTCTCGTCCTGCTCGGGGTGCTCGTGCTCGTGCTCGTCGGCCATCGCTGGTTTCCGCTCCGTGGTTCCGTCCAGGTGTACCGCTCAAGGGTACGGCCCCGGCCTCCGGCGAGGTCCGCTCAGCCGCCCCGAGCCGAAGGGCCCGCCCGTGCCGAAGGAAGGCTCGAGCGGGCGACAAAACAGCGAGCGTGCTACAGAGCGGCTCAGCAGACCTCTTCGAGGTCCCGGTAGGCCCGGGTGGCGGGGGAGGCGGCCACCCAGCGGTCGAGCAGGGTGCGCACCAGGGAGGCGGGCGCGGCGATGCCGCACTCGCGCTCGGCGAGCCAGGAGGTGCCCGCGCTGCCCTGGCTGAGGTGGCTGAGGTGGCCGGGGTGCGTGGGGTCGCCGTCGTCGTGCGGGTCGTGGTGCGCGGTGTGGCCGTCGTCGATCGCCATCCGGCTCTCCGAGCAGGCCCGACAGAGCAGCCGCACCGAGCTCGTCCAGTCCTCGGCCGCGTACCCGGCGTCGGCGACCATGCGCTCCAGGGCGTCCCGGTCGCCCGCGGTGGCGGCCTGCAGCAGCACCACGAAGGTCGGTACCGGCGAGGGCGCCCACAGCTCGATCTCGTCGAAGACGGGGTAGGCGACGCCGTCGGCGACCCGCTCGCCGTGCGGGGCGCCGTCGTGCAGCACGACCTCGCCCCAGCGGCGGCCGGAGGACGGCAGCGGGATGGACAGCACCTCGATCCGGGCCGGGTCGAGCCGGCGGCCCCAGACCACCTCGGACTCGCCGTCCGGGGAGAGCCGCACCGGGGTGGTGCCGAGGTCGAGGTCGACGGGCCCGTCGGATGGCGCACCGGGCCCGCCGGGGAGTCTCAGCCCGTACGCCTGCCAGGCCCGGCGGGCGAGCGGCCAGTCCTGCAGGGCGGTGGCGGTGATGCCGAGGTTCCACCAGTCGGGGGCGCCGGTCTCGCGGTCGAGCAGGGCGACGGCGCGCAGCCCGGCGGTGCGGGCCTGCTCCCAGTCGCGGCGGAACTTGTGCAGGAGGGCGAGGTTGAACCAGGAGTCGGAGAGCCAGGGCTCCAGGTCGGCGGCCATGACCAGCAGCGCGCCGGCGTCCTCGAAGCGGCCGTCGCCGATGAGCGTGAAGGCACGGTCGGTCGTCTGCCGCCAGGTGGCCGACGGCCGGTGCCGTGCGCGGTGGAAGATCCTCACGTTCCGTCCCTGCCGTTGTCGTCCGCCAGTTCTCAGCACCTGCTCCGAGGCCGGCTGCTGCAACGGGAACGATCCGGTGTGCCGGGTGGCCCCGCATCCGGTGTTCCACGCTACGACCGCATCCAACCACGCCTTCGGCGGCCCGCGCTCCCCGCGCAGCGGTTCAGGCCGGTTCGCGGCCCTGGGCGCCCACTCTGGCCAACGCGTCGACCACGGCGGGGTCGTACGCGCGGCCGCGCTCCAGGCGCAGCCGTTCCAGGGCGGCGAGGCCCGCGGTGGCCTCGGACAGGCCGCGGCCGCGGGCCTCGGTGCGCAGGTCGTCGTGGGCGTTGGCGACCCGGATGATGCGGGCGGCCAGCGGCAGGGTGCGGTCGGCGGCCCCGCCCGGCAGCCGGCAGGGGTCGGCGAGCCGGGCGACCTGCTCGCCGACCCGGCGGGGGACGCCGGTGCGGCGGATGACCTCGCTGCCGAGGCGGGCGATCCGCTGCTGTTCGGTGGCGGGCAGCAGGGCGGTGGCGCCGCCGGGGACGGGTTCGACGAGGGAGAGCTGGCCGATGTCGTGCATCAGGGCGGCGTACTCCAGAAGGGCGAGGTCCCGGGTTCCGAGCCCGAGTTCGCGCCCCAGCGCGCACGCCGTGTCGGCGACCCGGCGCGCATGCCCCGGTGGGGTGTAGCCGGCGACCTCGGTGGCCCGGGCGAGCGCCTCGATGGTCTGGCCGGTGGTGGCGCGGATCTCCGCGGCCCGCCGGAAGGAGGCCTGGGCGAGCAGCAGCGGGGTGCAGAAGAGCGGCAGCGCCCACAGGCCGACCTCGCCGGCCAGCAGGCTGACCAGCATGCCGGTGGCGACGATGGCCGAGCCGATGCCGAGCAGCGCGCGCAGCTCGTCCTCCAGGGCGGCGGCGAACCGCAGTCCGGCCCGGGCCCGGTGCAGGACGGCGGCGAGGACGGCGTCGCAGAGCGCGGTCAGGGCCGCGACGCCGGTCAGCAGGGCGCCGTAGGCCGGTCCGGAGAACGGGTCGCGGTCGAGCAGGCCGCTGCTGTACACGGGCTGGAAGAGCAGGGCGGCGAAGGCCGTGGTGAGGAGCCGCCGGGCGGCGGTGTCGGCCCGGACCGTGTCGACCGGCGCGGTGTCGGTGCGGCCGGATTCGGTGCGGCGGGCTCGGGCGGCGGGTAGCGCGAGCGGGAGCAGCCCGGCGAGGGTGCCGAGGCCGGTGATGGCGACGACCTGCAGAACGCCGTGGCCGGTGGGGGTGGAGTGGAGCGGTCCGAGCAGGGCGTAGGCGAGTGCGGCGGCACTGCCGAGCGGGGCCTGCTCGCGGTCGCCGGGGAGCGTGATCCGGGCCCGTTCGCCGACCGCGACGACGGCGCCGAAGGCGAGTGCGACCTTCGGCTGGGTGAGGCCGTGCAGGGCGAGGTGCAGCAGGGCGGCGGCGAGGAGCAGGGCGGCGGCGGCGTGGACGGCGGACGGCCGGAGGAGGGGGCCGTGCCGGCGGGGTCTCACGGAGCGCCGCCGGCGCTGATCCGGCCGCCCGGCCCGGGCACCCGGCGGGCCGGCTCGGGGACGCCGAGCGGGATGTCGGGCACCTCGCCGTCCCAGCCGCCGGGCGGCGGCGGTTCGGGCTGCCAGCCGTGCCGGTCGACGGCGGAGACGAGGGCGGTGACCATCGCCGGGTCGAACTGGCTGCCGGCGCAGCGCTGGAGTTCGGCGACGGCCTCGGCGACCGGGCGGCCGCGCCGGTAGGAGCGGGTGGAGGTCATCGAGTCGAAGGCGTCGGCGACGGAGATGATCCGGGCGAACTCGGGGATGCGGTCGCCGGCGAGGCCGGCCGGGTAGCCGCGGCCGTCGAGGCGTTCGTGGTGGTGCAGGATGCCTTCGCGGGCCTCGCCGAGGAAGGCGAGGTCACGGACGAGTTCGTGGCCGAAGACGGGGTGGATCTCGACGGCGCGCCGTTCGGCCTCGGTGAGCGGGCCGTTGCGGCGGAGCAGTTCGGTGTCGACGCCGAGCTTGCCGACGTCGTGCAGGGTGCCGGCGAAGTGCAGGGTGCGGATGCGCTCCTCGGCCATGCCGAGCTGGCGGGCCATCAGGACGGCGGCGCGGCCGACCCGTTCGCTGTGGCCTCGGGTGTAGGCGTCCTTGATCTCGACGGCCTGAACGAGGGCGCGGACGGTGGCCTGGTGGGCGTTGGCCTCGCGGTGGCCCTGGGCGAACATCCAGGCGGAGATGGAGAGCGGCAGCAGGGCGAGGACGGCGGCGAACGCGCCGTACGGGCCCTGCCAGAGGACGGCGACCATCAGGCCGCCGGCGCCCTGGACGAGGGCGGGCAGGACGACGGCACCGGTGGCCCGGGCGAGGTCGGCGGGGTGGGCGCCGCGGGCCGGGCGGGCGGTGTCCAGCTGCCGCATCACTCCGACCAGGGATGCGTTGACCAGGCAGAACACGGCGACGGCGGCCATCGCGCCGAGTGCGGCGGTCGGGAAGTGCGCACCCAGGAGCAGGTGCGGGCCGCCGAGCAGGCGGTAGACGGCGGCCGCGGCGAAGGCGGCGACGGCCAGTTGGGCGGCGTTCCAGAGCCGGCGCAGCCGGCGCGGTCTCGGGACGTGGGCGGTGAGCGCTCCGGGGACGGCGACCAGCGCGGCGGCGGCGGGCGGCAGCAGCAGGACGCCGGCGAAGAGCACCGGGAAGAAGCCGCGGCCGGGCAGGGCCCGGGCGGCCTCGCGGGGCTCCCGGGGCGGGCGGCGCAGCAGGCGGCGGCCGAGCCGGGCGCAGGGGGTGGGGAGGCCGACGGCGAGCGATTCGGCGCAGGTGTGCAGGAAGGCGAGGAGGCCGAGGCGGGGCCAGTCGACCGGTCCGCCGAGCGGGCCGCGGACGCCGGTGGCGAGCGGGAGCAGGCAGCAGAGGGCTCCGGTCACGATGACGGCGGCGGCGTACCGGGCCGCGGCGCCGGTGAGGGTGCCCCCCTCGCTTTCGCTGGCGATGTCAGCCTCCCCCGCCGTGCCCGGCCCGTCCCGTTCCGCGGGCCAGTGAGGAGAATAGGCCCCGGTTCGCGGGACAGGGCGCACGATCGCGCAATGACGCTGCCGACACCGCGTCAGCTCACCCGTACGAGTGAAACGATCCAATGGTGGGGACGACTTGAGGCCGTGTCGCCCGGGGCGCGGCCGCGAGAGCGCTTCCCGAAGGCTTCCTTAAGAGAGGCCCAAGCCTCGCGCAGGGCCCTTGACCCGCGCAGTGGTCCAGTCCATTTTGGGGATGACCCCGTCCGGAAGGGGCCGGCCGCCGCGGCGGCCGCTGTGCTCCACGGCATCGTGCGCGGATGCCGCCCGTCCTGTGCCCGGCGCCGCCCGATACCTCCCGGGCGGCGGTCCCCCCATGCCTCGGAGAGGTCCCATGGAACGTGCCCAGCTCCACACCCCCGCACCCGGTCGACACCGCCGCCGACGCGGTACCGCCGCCGCGGCCGTCATTGCCGCGCTCGGTCTGGCCGCCGCCGGTGCGGCCGCCGCACTGAGCGGCGGCGACGCCCTGGCCTCCACGACCGCGGCGGCCGGCCTCGGCAGCAACTGGTACGCCTCGGCCCCGTACCTGATGCCGGAGGACAACTCGCCGCCGGACCCGGCCGCGGTGATGGACGCCACCGGCCAGAAGGCCTTCCAACTGGCCTTCATCCTCGACTCGGGCGGCTGCAACCCGGCCTGGGGCGGCACCTCCTCGATCGACACCGACACCACGATGCCCGCGGTGATCCAGAAGATCCGGGCGAAGGGCGGTGACGTCTCCGTCTCGGTCGGCGGCTACGGCGGCAACAAGCTCGGCCAGGGCTGCGGTACCCCGGAGGCGACCGCGGCCGGCTATCAGAAGGTCATCACCAAGTACCAGTTGAAGGCGATCGACTTCGACCTGGAGGAGCCGGAGTACGAGAACACGGCGGCGATCCACAACGAGATCGGCGCGGCGCGGATCCTCCAGAAGAACAACCCCGGCCTCTACATCTCGATCACCACCGCCGGCACCAACGCGGGCACCGGCTGGTTCGGGACGCAGATGCTGAACGAGGCCAAGTCGCAGGGCTTCACGCCCAACAACTACTCGATCATGCCGTTCGACGGCGGCTTCAACGGCGCCGCCGCCCAGACGGACGCGCTGGTGAAGTTCAACAAGATCCTGCAGACCACCTTCGGCTGGGACGAGGCGACCGCCTACGCCCACGAGGGCGTCTCGCTGATGAACGGCCGCACGGACGCCGCCGAGTACTTCCGGCAGGCCGACTTCCAGACGGTGCTGGACTTCGCGACCGCGCACAAGCTGGCCCGCTACACCTACTGGTCCGTCAACCGGGACCGCCAGTGCGCCGGCACGGTCGACCCGGGCCTGTCCGGTTCGTGCTCCAGCGTGGCCCAGAACGACTGGGACTTCACCAAGTTCACCGTGAAGTTCGCCGGGGCGACCCCGCCCACCACGCCGCCGACCAGCACTCCGCCGACCAGTTCCTCGCCGACCGCACCGGGCGGCACGTGCACGGACCCGGCGTGGAGCGCCACGACCACGTACGTCGCGAACAACAAGGTCTCGTACCAGGGCCACAAGTACCACGCCAAGTGGTGGACCCTGAACGAGGTGCCGACCGCCAGCGGCCAGTGGGGCGTCTGGGCCGACGACGGCCCGTGCTGACACCCGCCGCACCACCGCGGTGACGGACGGGCCGGCCGCCGGGGGCACCCCGGTGGCCGGCCCGTGCCGCGCCGGACTACTACTCGGCGGTGACCGCCGCGGCGCCGTGCCCGGCCGCCGGCTCGGCCGACACCTGCGCGGCCCGCTGGCCGGCCCGGATGGAGTCGATCCTGGCGAGCACCTTGGTGCGCAGGTCGGCCGGGGTGTCGTCACAGCCGCAGGAACGCTTGATCAGCGCCTTGATGGCCTGCTCCAGCCCGTACTTCTCCAGGCAGGGCGAGCACTCCTCGAAGTGCACCCGCAGTTTGACGCAGTCGCCCTCGGCCATCTCGTTGTCGAGGAATTCGTAGAGGTGGTCGAGCACCTCGCCGCACTCGGTGTCGTGCGGATCGCCGCAGCTCATGAGCCCGCGCCCTTCGCTTCCTGCCCTGCGCCGCTGCCCGCCGGGACGAGTCCGCGCTCACGGGCGTAGTCCTCCAGCATGCCGCGCAACTGGCGGCGGCCACGGTGCAGGCGGGACATCACCGTACCGATGGGTGTACCCATGATGTCCGCGATCTCCTTGTAGGCAAAGCCCTCGACGTCCGCCAGATACACGGCGATCCGGAATTCCTCCGGGATCGCCTGCAGGGCGTCCTTGACGTCGCTGTCCGGCAGGTGGTCCAGCGCCTGGGCCTCCGCCGAGCGCAGGCCCGTCGACATGTGCGACTCGGCCCTGGCCAGCTGCCAGTCCTCGATCTCCTCGGCCGCGGTGCGCTGGGGCTCGCGCTGCTTCTTGCGGTACGAGTTGATGAACGTGTTGGTGAGGATGCGGTAGAGCCACGCCTTGAGGTTGGTGCCCGCACGGAACTGGTGGAACGACGCGTACGCCTTCGCGAACGCCTCCTGGAGCAGGTCCTCCGCGTCCGCCGGATTGCGGGTCATCCGCAGGGCGGCCGAGTACATCGGGTCGAGGAACGCCAGGGCGTCGCGCTCGAACCGCTCGCGGCGCGCGTCCTCGCTCTCGTCCGCGGACACCCGGAAGGTGTCCTCACCGATCGCCTCGGCCAGCTCGTCACCGGTGAGCGTCCCGCCCTCGGGCAGGCTCTCACCCGGCACGGCCTCGTCCTCGGTCCCGACGACCGGACCCACCTCCTCGGAGCTGCGGGGCCCGCCCACCGCGGGCTGACCCGAGATGGAGGATATCCGGCCCACCGGCTTCTCGCCCGCGACAATCCATTCCGACCAGTCGGGCACGAGGGCGCCGTGCGCCGCGCGCTCCTCCGGCCGCTCGGGGCACGCGATCGAACCCATGGACGCTGCCTTTCACCGGGACTCTGCTGACGGTCCTCACAACCGCGTGCCGCCGCCGCGCATTCCCGCGGGGGCTCACCCCTTCGAAGGAACCGCTCCGAGCCAGTCGGCGACCGCCGCGACCAGCCCGGCCAGCGTCTCCTCCTGACCGACCGGCGCCCGCTTGGGCACCGCGAAGCCGTGGCTGCCGTACGGCACCTCCACCAGCCGGTGGCCCTCCGGCAGACCGGGGAACTCCTCCGGTGTGCCGAAGGTGTCCGCGCCGCCCTGCACCACCAGGGTGGGCAGGCCGGTGTTCAGCAGCTCCTCGACCCGGCTCTTCTCCGGCTTGCCCGGCGGGTGCAGCGGGAAGGCCAGCGCCAGCACGGCGACCGCGCCGGAGGCCAGGCCCGTCCGGCAGGCCACCCGGGCACCGGCGCTGCGGCCGCCCACGACCAGCGGCAGCCCCTCCGCGGCGAGCGCGGCCGCCACCGGCAGCCAGGCCTGGTCCAGGGTCTTCGGCGCCGGACCGAGCCGCTTGCCGGCCACCCGCCACGGCTGTTCCACCAGCGCCACCGAGACACCGCCGGCGGGCAGCGCGGCGGCCAGCGCCTGCAGGTCGCGCGCCTCCACCCCGCCCCCGGCGCCGTGCCCCAGCGCGAGCAGCACCCGGGGGTGCTCGGCCGCGTGCACCGTCACCCGCGCGTCGCCGACCGGTGTCGGCACCAGCTTCTGCATGGGGCGAGCCTAGGACGTCGGGGCGGCCCAGCCGGGCAGGCCCGGGCCACAACAGCCCGGAACGGCCCGGAGCAGCTCAGAACAGCGTGGTGCGGTCCTCGTCGGTGAGCTCGCGGAGGAGTTCCGGCCCGTTGTTGCGGATGTTGCCGACCGCGGCCCCCACCGGGCGGACCGTGAGCGCGCCCGGGGCCGGGGGCACCAGCAGGCCGCGCAGCGCGTCCGGGTCGTCCAGCCCGGGGTCGAGCCAGGCGTCGAAGGAGCCGGCGTCGAGGAAGAGCGGCATCCGCTCGTGGATCGGGGCGAGCATCGGCTCGGCCTCGGTGGTGACCACCGTGCAGGTCACCCGCCAGGCCTCGGGGTGGTCGGCGGGCAGCGAGCGGTCCCGCCAGAACTCGTAGAGGCCGGCCAGCGCGAGCAGGCCGCCGTCCGCGCGGGAGACGAAGTACGGCTGCCGGGGCGGCCGGTCCGGGCCGGCCGGCACGGTCTGCCACTCGTAGTAGCCGTCCACCGGGATCAGGCAGCGGCGGGAGGCGAAGGCCTGGCGGTAGGCGGGCTTCTCGTGCACGGTGTCGGCCCGGGCGTTGATCATCCTGACCGCGGTCTCCGGCGACTTCGCCCAGGCCGGGATCAGGCCCCAGCGCAGCACCCGCAGCTGCCGCACCGGCCGGCGCTGCCCCTTGGGCGGGCGGTCGAGCACCGCGTAGGCCGGGGAGGTGGGCGCCACGTTCCAGCTGGGGGCGATCGTCTCGGCCGGGTCCCACTGCACGACGCCGAACACCTCGACGATGTCCTCGGGCTTGCTGCTGGAGGCGAAACGGCCGCACATGGGGGCCAGCTTGCCACGGGGCTCCTGCCGCCCGGGGCGGGATCCCGGCAGCCGGACGGCGCCCCCGGGACCGACCGGGGACCGACCCGGGACGAACCGCACCGAACCGACCGCTACCGCCGCGGCGTCCTGGCATGGGAGGCTGCCGGACCGGCAGGACCACGGGAGGCGGGACGAGCATGGAGATCGCGGACGTCTGGCAGCGGGTGGCGGGCACCCAGCCCGACCCGCCGGGCTGGCTGGTGCTCACGACCGCGGCGCTGGCCCTGCTGGCGATCCTGCCGTCACCGGTGTGGCGGGTCAGCCGCACGGTGGTGACCATCGCGCACGAGGGCGGCCACGGGGTCGCGGCCCTGCTGACCCGGCGGCGGCTCTCCGGCATCCGGCTGCACTCCGACACCTCGGGCCTGACCATCTCCTCCGGCCGCCCGACCGGCCCCGGGATGATCCTCACCGCCGCGGCCGGCTACATCGCGCCCTCGCTGCTCGGCTTCGGCGGCGCCGCGCTGCTCGCCGACGGCCGGATCACCGCGCTGCTGTGGATCTCGATCCTGCTGCTGGCCGGGATGCTGGTGATGATCCGCAACGCCTTCGGTCTGCTCGCGGTGGTGCTCACCGGCGCACTCTTCCTGGTGGTGTCCTGGTACGGCGGCATCCAGGTGCAGGCCGCCTTCGCCTACCTCGGGGTGTGGTTCCTGCTGCTGGCCGGGGTCCGGCCGGTGATCGAGCTGCAGGGCAAGCGGCGCTCCGGCGGGGCGCCGGACTCGGACGCCGACCAGCTGGCCCGGCTCACCGGGGTGAGCGCGGTGCTGTGGGTGGCGCTGTTCCTGGTGGTGTCGCTGGCCTGCCTGCTGGGCGGGGCGAGCTGGCTGCTGCACTGGAAGCAGTGAGCCGCCGGTGACGGTGGGTGGGCACACCGTCCGCACGGAATCACCGCACACCCCCCGTCCGCCATGCGAATGCGCACCGGGGCGCCGCCGGGCGGCCCCCTAGACTTGGCGCATGACCGATGCCCTGTGGCCCGCCCCCGTCGCCACCGCAGCCGTGGACGCGACCGTCACCATCCCCGGCTCCAAGTCGGCGACCAACCGCGCGCTGGTGCTGGCCGCGCTCGCCGACGGCCCCGGCTGGGTGCGTCGGCCGCTGCGCAGCCGCGACTCCCAGCTGATGGCGGACGGCCTGCGGGCGCTCGGCGTGACCGTCGAGGAGACGGTGAACGCGGCCAGCGGCGGCACCGGTGGCGGCGAGGCCTGGCGGGTCATCCCGGCGCCGCAGCTGCTCGGCCCGGCCCGGGTCGACGTGGGCAACGCCGGCACGGTCATGCGCTTCCTGCCCCCGCTCGCGGCACTCGCCGACGGCCCGGTCCACTTCGACGGCGACCCGCGCTGCTACGAGCGGCCCCAGCACGGCGTGATCGACGCGCTGCGCACCCTCGGCGCGCGGATCGACGACGGCGGCCGCGGCGGCTTCCCGCTGACGGTGCACGGCACCGGCGCGGTCGACGGCGGCACGGTCGACGTGGACGCCTCCTCGTCCTCGCAGTTCATCTCCGCCCTGCTGCTCTCCGGCGCCCGCTACAACAACGGCGTGGAGATCCGGAACATCGGCGAGACGGTGCCCTCGCTGCCGCACATCCGGATGACGGTGGACATGGTCCGCAAGGCCGGCGGGCAGGTCGACGCCCCCGAGGACGGCGGTGAGAAGGACGTCTGGCGGGTCACCCCGGGCGCGCTGATCGGCCGCGACCTGGTGGTGGAGCCGGACCTCTCGAACGCGGCGCCGTTCTTCGCCGCGGCACTGGTCACCGGCGGCCGGGTCACCGTCCGGGACTGGCCGAGGCACACCTACCAGCCGGGCGACCAGCTGCGCGAGATCTACACGCGGATGGGCGGCACCTGCCGGTTCACCGACGAGGGCCTGGAGTTCACCGGCACCGGCCGGATCCGCGGAATCGAGGCGGACCTGCACGACGTCGGCGAGCTCACCCCGGTGATCGCCGCGGTGGCCGCGCTCGCGGACTCCGAGTCCCACCTGTACGGCATCGCCCACCTGCGGCTGCACGAGACGGACCGGCTGGCCGCGCTCGCCAAGGAGATCAACGACCTGGGCGGCGACGTGTCGGAGACCGAGGACGGCCTGCGGATCCGGCCGCGTCCGCTGCACGGCGGTGTGTTCCACACCTACGAGGACCACCGGCTGGCGACCGCCGCCGCGGTGATCGGCCTCGCGGTGGAGGGCGTCCGGGTGGAGAACGTGGCGACCACCGCCAAGACCCTGCCGGACTTCCCGCAGATGTGGGCCGACCTCCTCGGCCAGGGCTGACGGGGGCAGAGCAGCATGCGCCGCTACGGCAAGGACGCCGACGAGGACGACATCCGCAGCCGCCCCGCCCGGCGGGGCTCCCGGCCCCGCACCCGGATCCGGCCCAAGCACGACGACGCCGCCGAGGCGATGATCCTCACCATCGACCGCGGGCGGCTGACCTGCCTGGTCGACGCCGGGACGAAGAAGGAGCGCGAGGTCGTCGCCATGAAGGCCCGCGAGCTGGGCCGCAAGGGCGTCGTCGTCGGCGACCTGGTCGACGTGGTCGGCGACCTGTCCGGGGAGCCGGACACGCTGGCCCGGATCGTCCGGGTCGCCGAGCGCACCTCGGTGCTGCGGCGCACCGCGGACGACGACGACCCGTACGAGCGGATCGTGGTCGCCAACGCCGAGCAGCTGGCCATCGTCACCGCGCTGGCCGACCCGGAGCCGCGGCCGCGGCTGATCGACCGCTGCCTGGTGGCGGCGTACGACGCCGGGATGGAGCCGCTGCTGGTGCTCACCAAGTCCGACCTGGCGCCGGCCGAGCCGCTGCTGGAGGCGTACGCGCCGCTGGGCATCTCCTACGTGGTGACCCGGCGGGACGAGCTGGAGACGGCCGGCGCGGAGGCGGTGCGCGCGCACCTGCGCGGCCGCTCCACGGTGTTCATCGGGCACTCCGGCGTCGGCAAGACCACGCTGGTCAACGCGCTGGTGCCGGAGCGGCAGCGGAGCACCGGGCGCGTCAATGCGGTGACCGGCCGGGGCCGGCACACCACCGTCTCGGCGCTGGCGCTGCGGCTGCCGCCGCCGCCCGGCGCCAAGCCGGGCTCGAAGAAGGCGCTCGATCCGGGCTGGGTGATCGACACCCCGGGCTTCCGCTCCTTCGGCCTGTCGCACATCGACCCGTCCCGGGTCATCCTCGCCTTCCCGGACCTGGAGCCGGGCACGGCGGACTGCCCGCGGGCCTGCAGCCACGACGAGCCCGACTGCGCGCTGGACGCCTGGGTCGCGGCCGGCCACGCCGAGGCCGCCCGGCTGTACTCGCTGCGCCGGCTGCTCGACAGCCGCGAGGCCCACGAGGGCGACTGACCGCCACTGCGGGGACGGCGGCCCGTCCGAGGTGTCGGACGGGCCGGGTCCGGTGATCATAAGAGCGTGGGAGACGCTAGTACGGACACTCCGAGGGGCAAGGGAGTCAGCCCGATGGCATGGGCCTTGGTGATCCTCGCCGGTCTGCTGGAGACCGGCTTCGCGATCAACCTCAAACTGAGCCACGGCTTCACCCGGCTCTGGCCCACCATCAGCTTCTGCGCGTTCGCGCTGGGCAGCTTCGGCCTGCTGACGCTCTCGCTCAAGTCACTGCCGGTCGGCTCGGCGTACGCGGTCTGGACGGGCATCGGCGCGGCCGGCACCGCGGTGTACGGCATGGTCTTCCTCGAAGAGTCCAGCAGTGTGCTGAAACTGGTCTCGATCTCCCTGGTGATCGCGGGCGTGGTGGGCCTTCAGCTGAGCGGCTCCGGGCACTGATCCGCACGCCGGTTCGGTCCGCTGTGCGAGCCGCGCCGACCGATCCGGCCTCGGGTCGCTAGGGTTCGGGCATGGCCGACTATCACGACGACCTCCGACTCGCCCATGTCCTCGCCGACTCGGCCGACTCGGTCACCATGGAGCGCTTCAAGGCGCTGGACCTCAAGGTCGAGACCAAGCCGGACCTCACCCCGGTCAGCGACGCCGACAAGGCCGCCGAGGAGCTGGTGCGCAGCGTGCTGCAGCGGGCCCGCCCGCGCGACGCCGTGATGGGCGAGGAGTACGGCCTGCAGGGCTCCGGCCCGCGGCGCTGGGTGGTCGACCCGATCGACGGCACCAAGAACTACGTCCGCGGCGTGCCGGTCTGGGCGACCCTGATCGCCCTGCTGGAGGAGGGCATCGACGGCGAGCTGCAGCCGGTGGTGGGCATCGTCTCCGCGCCGGCGCTGAACCGCCGCTGGTGGGCGGCGCGCAGTCTCGGCGCGTACGCGGGCCGCAGCCTGGCCAAGGCGACGCGGATCCACGTCTCCGAGGTGGCCCGGGTCGAGGACGCCTCGTTCTCGTACTCCTCGCTGACCGGCTGGGAGGAGCGCGGCCGGCTGGACCCGTTCCTGGACCTCACCCGGGCCTGCTGGCGCACCCGGGCGTACGGCGACTTCTGGTCGTACATGATGGTCGCCGAGGGTTCGGCGGACATCGCGGCGGAGCCGGAGCTGAGCCTGTGGGACATGGCAGCGCCGTGCATCGTGGTGCAGGAGGCGGGCGGCCGGTTCACCGGCCTGGACGGCGTGGACGGGCCGAACGGCGCCGACGCGGTGGCCACCAACGGGCTGCTGCACGCGGAGACGCTGCGCCGCCTCAGCGTGTGAGCGACGGCTGACGGCCCGTCCGACGGGCGTGTTTCGGCGGGTGGTCGGCGAGGTTGCCGACCACCCGCCGCACGTTCCGGGCGGCGCTGAGGGCGCGGCAACTCCCTTGCAACAGAAGGGCCCTAGGCTCGACCGGGCAAGCGGCCGGTACCCGGTACCGCGCCTCCGTTCCCCGTGCGCCCACCCCGCCGGGCCACTGCCGAGGGGGACTCCCCACGTGCGTACGCTCCGCAGCATCCGCCACCGGCTCGCCCTGCTGCTCGCCCTGCCGACCGGCGCCCTGGTGATCCTGGGGGCGATCGGCACCGCCGACCGGGCCGGGCGGTTCGCCGACGCCGGCCGGACGGGCGACCGGGTGGCACTGGTGGTCGCCACCGAGGAGTTCGTCCACCAGCTCCAGCGCGAGCGCGGCCTCACCGCGGGCCTGCTCGGCGGCGAGACGTCCTTCCGGGCGCAGCTCGGCCCGCAGCGGGAGGCCGCCGACCAGGCCCGCCGGGAGCTCGACCGGCGCCTCGCCGACGATCCGCCCGGCGCGGAGCAGGTGCGCGGGGCGCTCGGCGGGCTGGGCACCCTCGCCCGGCTGCGCGGCCGGGCCGACACCGGTGCCGCCACCCGCACGGAGGCGCTGGAGTTCTTCACCGGCGCCGTCACCGCACTGAACACGGCCGCGTTCGCCGACCGCGACGACACCGGCGACCGGCGGCTGGCCGACGCGCTCGCCACCCTGCGGTCGCTCGGCGAGGCCACCGAGGCCACCGCGCTGGAGCGCGGAACGCTCAACGGGGTGCTGGCCGCCGGCTCCTTCCGGAACGGCGAGTACCCGGCGTTCGTCCGGATCACCGCGGTGCGGGCGGCCGCGCTCGCCGGCGTGCCGCGCACCGCCTCCCCCGCCCGCGCCGCCGCCCTGGACGCGGTGCTGCGCGGCCCGGACGCGGTCACCGTCGCCGGAATGGAGCAGCAGGCCCTGGACGGCTGGGCGGCGGACCGGCTGCCGGTGCGCGCGGACGCCTGGTGGCGAGCCGCGTCGGCGCTGGTCGACGGCCTGTACGAGGTGCAGTCGCAGGCCGCGGCGGACAGCCGGACCCGCGCGGACGAGCTGCGCTCGCAGGCGCTGCGCGGGCTGCTGGTGAACGCCGGGCTGGCGCTCGCCGCAGCGGTCGGGGCGGCGCTGCTGGGCCTGCTGGCGACCCGGTCGATCACCCGCCCGGTGGCGGCGCTGGCCGGGGAGGCCGAGGAACTGGCCGACCGGGTGCTGCCGGAGGCGGTGGAGCGGGCGCAGGCGGGTGGCACGGCGGGCGCGCCCGGCTCGACCGCGGCGGCGGGCACCGCGGAGCTGGAGGTGCTCGGGGCCGCACTGGACCGGGTGGCCGGGACGGCGCTGCGGCTGGCCGTCGAACAGTCGGTGCTGCGCCGGAACACGGCGGAGTCGCTGGCCGGCCTGGGGCGGCGCAACCAGGCGCTGGTGACCCGCCAGCTGGGGCTGCTGTCGACGCTGGAGAGCGGCGAGCACGATCCGGCGGCGCTGGCCAACCTGTTCGAACTCGACCACCTGGCGACCCGGATGCGGCGGAACGCGGAGAGCCTGCTGGTGCTGGTCGGCGAGGCGAGCCCGCGCCGCTGGCCGCAGCCGGTGGCGCTGGGCGACGTGGTGCGCTCGGCGCTGGGCGAGGTGGAGGACTACCGCCGGGTGGTGCTGCGGCGGGTGGACGGGGCGCTGGTGGACGGCGGTGCGGTCGCCGAGCTGGCGCACCTGCTGGCCGAGCTGATCGAGAACGCGCTGGCCGCGTCGCCGCCCGACACCGATGTGGAGGTCTTCACCCGGGTGGGGCCGGACGGCTGCCTGGTCGCGGTGGTGGACCGCGGGCCGGGCATGGACGAGGCGGCGCTGGACCGGGCGAACGCCCGGCTGGCGGGCCGGGAGAGCTTCCTGCTGGGCGAGGGCGGCCTGCTCGGGCACTACGTGGTGGGCCGGCTGGCGGAGCGGCTGGGCGCGGTCGTGCGCCTCGCGCCGGCGCCGGTGCACGGGGTGACGGCGACGGTGGCGCTGCCGCCGGCGCTGCTGGTGTCCGCGCCGCGGCAGGTGGCGGGCGGGGTGCGGGCGTGACGGGCTTCGAGGAGGGCGGGGCCGGCGAGGTGGTCCGCCCGTTCGTGATCACCGCGGGGCGCACCCGGCCGGTGCGGGACGAGCTGCGGGTCGAGACGCTGGTGACGGCGCCGCCCGCCGCGCTGGCGGCGCCGCTGGGCTTCGAGCGGCACCGGATCGTCGAGCTGTGCCAGTACCCGAGGTCGGTGGCGGAGCTGGCGGCGCTGCTGCCGGTGCCGCTCGGGGTGGCCCGGGTGCTGGTCGCGGACCTGGCCGCGGAGCGGTACGTGCGGGTGCACGAGCGGGCGGCGGAGGACGTGTCGGTGGCGCTGCTGGAGCGGATCCGGGACGGGCTGCTGCGGCTGTAGCCGGGAGAGTGGTGCGGGCCCCGGGTGCGCCGCTGCGCCCCCGGGGCCCGCGGTCTCAGGCCGTCACTTCTGCTTGCGCAGCTCGCGGACGGCGTCCTCCAGGCGGCGGCCGTAGTCGGCGTCGGCCCGGCGGAAGTTCTCGATCGCCCGCTCGACGATGTCGTCGCGGTCGGCGGAGACCTTGGCGATGAAGCCGGAGAGGTTCTCGATCAGACGCTGCTGCTCGCCGGCGTCCATCAGCCGGTAGAGGTTGCCGGCCTGCACGAAGTCGTCGTCCTCGGCGTGCGAGGGTGCCTCGTGGTTGCCGGTGGCGCCGGTGACCGGGACGGCGGACCAGAGCGGGCGGCCGGTCTGGACGGGGCCGCCGAAGCTGTTCGGCTCGTAGTTCTTCCGCCGGCCGTGGCGGCCGTCGTAGAGGTGGCCGTCGCGGCCGTTGGTGAAGGCCTCGGTGGCGTGCGGGCGGTTCACCGGCAGGTGGTCGGCGTTGATGCCGACGCGGTAGCGGTGGGCGTCCGCGTAGGCGAACAGGCGGCCCTGCAGCATCTTGTCCGGGGAGGGGCCGATGCCCGGCACGAAGTGCGCCGGGGAGAAGACCGACTGCTCGACCTCGGCGAAGATGTTGTCGGGGTTGCGGTTGAGCTCCAGCGTGCCGATCTCGATCGGCGGGTAGTCCGCGTGCGGCCAGACCTTGGTCAGGTCGAACGGGTTGAAGCGGTAGTTCGCGGCGTCGGCGGCGGGCATGATCTGCACCTGCACCGTCCAGGTCGGGAACTCGCCGCGCTCGATGGCCTCGCGCAGGTCGCGCTGGTGGCTGTCCGGGTCCTCGCCGGCGAGCGTGTTGGCCTCGGCCTGGGTGAGGTTCTTGATGCCCTGGTCGGTCTTGAAGTGGTACTTCACCCAGAAGTACTCGCCGGCCTCGTTCTGCCACTGGTAGGTGTGCGAGCCGTAGCCGTTGAGGTGGCGGTAGGACGCGGGGATGCCGCGGTCGCCGAACAGCCAGGTGACCTGGTGGGTGGACTCGGGCGACAGGCCCCAGAAGTCCCAGACGTTGTCGGCCTCCTGCGAGCCGCTGTACGGGTCGCGCTTCTGGGTGTGGATGAAGTCGGGGAACTTGATGGCGTCCTTGATGAAGAACACCGGGGTGTTGTTGCCGACCAGGTCGTAGTTGCCGTCCTCGGTGTAGAACTTCAGCGCGAAGCCGCGCGGGTCGCGCACCGCGTCGGCCGCGCCGAGGTTGCCGGCCACCGTGGAGAAGCGGAGGAAAGCCTCGGTCTGCTTGCCGACCTCGGAGAGGAACGTCGCCCGGGTCCAGGCCGTGACGTCCGCGGTCACCGTGAAGGTGCCGTAGGCGCCGGCGCCGCGGGCGTGCACCACGCGCTCCGGGATGCGCTCGCGGTTGAAGTGGGCGAGCTTCTCGAACAGCAGCTGATCCTGGATCAGCGCCGGGCCGCCGATGCCGGCCGTCTCGGTGTTCTGGTTGTCGGCCACCGGCGCACCGGACTCGGTGGTGAGGGTGGGCCGCAGCTCGTCCTGGCTGGTCATGGGGAGGGTCCTTCGCGTCGTCCGGTCGTATCGAGCCGATCCTAACTTGGACTTTGTCCAAGTCAACACTGGCCCTAACCCGAGACCTGTCCTACCCTGAGTTCATGAGTGACCTGTTGGAACGACTCCGCGGACGCGCCTGGCGGCTGACCGCGCAGCGCCGCGTGGTCGCGGAGGTCCTCGACGGCGACCACGTCCACCTCACGGCGGACGAGGTGCACGCCCGCGCGGTGGCGAGACTCCCCGAGATCTCCAGAGCCACCGTCTACAACACGCTCGGCGAACTGGTCTCGCTCGGCGAGGTGCTGGAGGTCTCCACCGACGGCCGCGCCAAGCGGTACGACCCCAACGCGCACCGGGCCCACCAGCACCTGGTCTGCTCCGGCTGCGGCACCATCCGCGACGTCCTGCCGGAGGGCGACCCGACGGCCGCCCTCCCCGCCGGCGAGCGCTTCGGCTTCACCGTGACCGGAGCCGAGATCACCTACCGCGGACTCTGCCCGGACTGCGCCGGCCCCTGAGGCCCGAGGCGCTCTATGCGCTGAGTTCCGCGCTCAGCGCACCGAGCAGCCGGGCCGCGCGCTCCGCCACCTCGGCCGGGCCGGACTCCGCGGCCCGCCGGCACCAGTTCTCCGCCTGCACGGGCTCGCCGCGCCGCAGCGCCAGCAGGGCCAGGCGCAGCGCGGCACGCCCGTGCCCCGCGTCGGCGGCTCTGGTGTACCAGAGCATGGCCTCGTTCTCGCTGTCCTGCCGCGCCAGCAGCAGGCCGAGGTTGAAGGCGGCGCTGCGGCTGCCCGCCTCGGCCGCCCGCCGGTACCAGTGCTCGGCGGTCTGCAGTTCGCCGCGTTCGGCGGCCCGCACGCCCATCCGCACCTGGGCTCTGCGGTGCTCGGCCTCGGCCGCCACCGTGTACCAGTGCTCGATCTCGGCGTCCGCGTCGCCGCGCCGCTCCAACACCGCGGCCAGCCGGAAGGCGCCCTCGGCGGAGCCGCCCGCGGCGGCCTGCCGGTAGCGCTCCAGCGCCCCGGCCGCGTGGCCGCGCTGCTCGTGCACCACGGCGAGCTGGAGTGCGGCCTCGCCGTGTCCCTCGGCGGCGGCCCGCGCGTACCACTCGTGGGCCTGCGGCAGTTCGCCCCGGCCGGCGTGCAGCACGCCCAGGTTGAAGGCGCCGTCGACGCTGCCCGCCTCGGCGGCCTTGGAGAACCAGGGCTCGGCGCCGGACTCGTCGCCGCGCTGCAGCAGCACCACGGCGAGCGCGTTGCACGCCTCCCGGTGGCCTGCGTACGCGGCCTTGCGGTACCACTGCTCGGCCTGGGTCTCGCGGCCCGTGCCGGCGCAGAGCAGGCCGAGGTTGAAGGCGCCGTTGTGGTCGCCCGCGTCCAGTGCGGCGCGGTACCAGCGCTCGGCCTCGGCGGCCTCGCCGCGGCCTGCGTGCAGGGCGCCGAGCGCGTTGGCGGCGTTGCCGTCGCCGGCCTCGGCGGCCTCCTGCCACCACTCGGCGGCGGCCCCGAGGTCGCCGGCGTCGCGCAGCAGGAAGCCGAGCGCGCAGGCCGCCCGGGGCTCGCCGTTCTGCGCGGACTGCCGGTACCAGCGGGCCGCCTCGTCGAGTTCGCCGCGCTCCTCCAGCAGCACGCCGAGCCGCAGTGCGGCGCGCGCGTGGCTGCGTGCGGCGGCGGTGCGGTACCAGGTCTCGGCGGTCTCCTTGTCGCCGGCGGCCTCGCGCATCCGGGCGAGCCGGTAGGCGGCCTCCCGGTGGCCGGCGTCGGCGGACACCTTGAACCAGCGCTCGGCGCGGACGTCGCGCCGATGCTCCATCAGATCGCCCAGGGCGTAGGCCCCGAGCGGGTGGCCGTGCTCGGCGGCGAAGTGCAGCCAGTACTCGGCGGCCTCCTCCTCGCCCTGGTCGCGCAGTTGGAGGCCGAGTGCGTGGGCGGCCGGCGCGGAGCCGGCCACGGCGGCCTGCCGCCACCACTGGGCAGCCTCGGCGCGGTGGCCGCGCTGGTGCAGCAGCACGCCGAGGTTGTTGGCCGCGGCACGGAGCCCGGCCGCGGCGGCGGCGCGCAGATACGGCTCGGCGTCCTCCAGGTCGCCGCGGCGCAGCAGCATCGCACCGAGCTGGCTGGCGGCACCGGGGTCGCCGGCGTCGGCGGCGGATCGGTGACGGCCCTCCAGGGCGGCCTGCTCGCGGGCCGCGAGGGCGCTCTCGAAGCTGGCGGCGTCCTCCGGTTCACCGGCGGGCTCGTCGTCGTCGGCCGGGTAGCGGCCGACGGCGTCGACGAGCTGCTGCGCGGAGATCCGGACGAGGCTCTCGGGGCCGTAGCTGCGCTGCGCGGGCAGGCCCTGCTGGGTGTCTTCCGCGGACTGCGCCCATGCGTCGGTGTCGGCCTCGACGTGCGCCTCCCGCACGGCGGCCGGCTCGGGCCTCGCGCCCGTGTCGTTCCTACCGATCAGCTTCATGCCGGCTCCCGCTCCCCCAGAGTGCTGCGGCATCCTCCGGGGGCGCCGGTGGCGGCGGCCTCCCTCCCCTGCCGGCCCGAAAGGGTGTCGGTCCGAAAAGGAGTCAACAGCCGTTCCGCGTCCCCCATGTGTTCCATCGTCGCATCACCCGGAACCCGCGTACACCTGCCCCGGACCACGTCTGGCGGAGCGGGCCGAAGCCTGCGGGATTGCTTCGGCGCTTTGTCGATTTCCCGACACTCGGGCCGCACAAACCCCGGCAGCGGCGGCGGGGCCGGGCCGGCCGAGTCGATACTACCGGAGCCGGGCCGCTCTTGATCGGAAAATGCCAAGGCCCGGAGGACCAGATTGTCTCTGGCGGCCTCCGGGCCCTGATCTTCAGTAGCGGGGACAGGATTTGAACCTGCGACCTCTGGGTTATGAGCCCAGCGAGCTACCGAGCTGCTCCACCCCGCGTCGTTGAAACAACCATAGCATGGACGCGGGGTGGACCAACAATCGGTTCTCGCAGCTCAGGGCGTGCCGGAGGGCGACGCCGAGGCCGAGGGGGACGGCGAGGCGGAGGGTGCCGGGGCGCCGGCCGGCTGTGCCTTGGCGGCCCGGTCCAGCGCCTCCTGGAGTGCCTTCTGCGCCTGCCCGTACGCCGCCCAGTCGCCGTTCTTCAGCGCGGTCTGACCGTCGGTGAAGGCCTTCTGGGCGTCCTGGAGGGCCTTCTGCAGGTCGGGGTTGCCGCCCGTGCCCGGAGTTCCGGGGGTGGGTGTGCTCGGCGTGGCGGGGGCGGTCGGGGTGGCCGTCGCGCCGCCGGACGCGCCCGGCAGTACGGCGGCGAGCGCCTTGGCCAGGTTGTCCTCCAGGGCGACCTTGTCCCCGTACACCGCCAGCACCTTCTGCATCACGGGTGCCTTGGCGCCGCGGCCGAGCAGGTACACCGGCTCGATGTTGAGCAGGCCGCCGCCGACCGGCAGGGTCAGCAGGTTGCCGTACTCGATGTCCGAATCGCTGCCGGTCTTCAGCAGGGTGAGCTGGTTGGCCACCGCCTTCTCGGAGTTGAACTTCGCCTGGGTCAGCTTCGGCCCGAGCGCGCCCGATCCGCCGGGGATCTTCAGGACGCGGATCTTGCCGTAGTCCGGGCCGGGGTCGGCGGTGACGGCCATGAACGCCGCCAGGTTGTCGCGGCCGCTCGGCACGAAGCTGCTGGAGAGCGAGAAGCTCGCCGAGGAGGCGCCGGGCATCTTCAGCGTCAGGTAGTACGGCGGCTGGACCTCACCGGTGTTGGTGGTGGGGTCGACCGGCACCTGCCAGATGTCCGTGCCGTTGAAGAAGGAGTCGGCGTCGGTCATGTGGTACTGGCCGAGCAGGTCGCGCTGCACCTTGAACAGGTCCTGCGGGTAGCGCAGGTGGGGCACCAGCGCGGCGGGGATCGCGGAACGGGCCTTGACCGTGCCGGGGAAGGCCTTCATCCAGGTCTTCAGCACCGGGTCGTTCTCGTCCCACTGGTACAGCGTCACCTCGCCGGTGTACGCGTCGACCGTGGCCTTCACCGAGTTGCGGATGTAGTTGACCGTGTTGACCGCGGTCAGGGTGCGGCCGCGCTGGTCGGTCAGCGAGTCCTTGGTGGACTCGCCCAGGGTGGTCTTGGAGGAGAACGGGTAGCCGTCCGAGGTGGTGTAGCCGTCCAGCACCCAGACCAGCTTGCCGTCCTGCACCACCGGGTACGGGTCGGCGTCGATCGACAGCCACGGGGCGACCTTCTCCACCCGCTCCTTGGGCGTGCGGTCGTAGATCACCCGGGCGCCGTCGGTGATCGCCCCCGAGTAGAGGATCTGCGGCTCGGCGAACTTCAGCGCGTACGCGGCCCGGGTCAGCGGGCTGTCCAGCGAGACGCCGCTGCCGCCGTCGTAGGTGAAGTTCTGGTCGGCGCCGCTCTCGGAGGTGTAGTCGATCTCCTGGTTGGAGCCGCCGACGATGGAGTACGTCCGGGTCTTCTCGCCGTAGTACACCCGCTGGCGGTAGTCGCCGAAGGTGCCGTCGGTGGGCAGGCCGGACTGGGTGTAGACCGGGTTGCCGTTGCCGTCGACCTGGTTGC
The DNA here is from genome assembly GCF_040686255.1 of Kitasatospora sp. NPDC085879. Lineage (NCBI taxonomy): Bacteria > Bacillati > Actinomycetota > Actinomycetes > Kitasatosporales > Streptomycetaceae > Kitasatospora > Kitasatospora sp. NPDC085879. The sequence continues at coordinate 80,046 of NZ_JBFBJZ010000011.1, forward strand.
CCTTGGCGGCGACGACGCCGTAGCCGTGGGTGTACTTGAAGTGGTCGTTGATCCAGTTCCGCTGCTGGACACCGCTCAGGTCGAGCTCGCGCACGCCGAGCACGGTGTCCTGGTTGCCGTACCGGTCGACGTCCAGCGTCCGCGGGAAGGCGTAGTACTTGCGCAGCGCCTCGTTCTGCTGGAACGTCGGCGCGACCACGTTCGGGTCCAGCAGGCGGATGTCCGCGATCGTCTGCGGGTCCGGCGCGGGGGCGCCCTGCTTGGCACCCTCCTTCGGGTCGTACTGCTGGGTCTCGGCGCCCGCGATGCCGTAGGCGGTACGGGTCGCGTCGATGTTCTTCTGGATGTACGGCGTCTCCTTGGCCTGCTCGTTCGGCTTGACCTGGAACTGCTGCACGATCGCCGGGTACACCCCGCCGATCAGCACCGCGGAGAGGGCCATCAGACCGAAGCCGATCAGTGCCGGCGCCCAGGTGCGGCGGATCGGCGTCAGGAAGAAGAGCAGTGCGCAGATGACGGCGACGAAGAACAGGATGGTCTTGGCCGGCAGGAAGGCGTTGGCGTCCACGTAGCGTAGGCCCGTCCAGCCGTCCACGCCCTTGTAGGCGCCGGACTTGACCGCCAGGCCGTACCGGTCCAGCCAGTAGGCGACGGCCTTCAGCAGCACGAACACGCCGAGCAGCACCGCGAGGTGGCCCTGTGCGCCGCGGCTGGCACGGCGGCCCGGCCCCTGCAGGCGCAGGCCGCCGTACAGGTAGTGCACCAGGACGGAGGCCATCAGGGAGACGATCACCGCGCTGAAGGCGAAGCCCAGCAGGAACTCGTACCAGGGCAGGTCGAAGGCGTAGAAGGCGACGTCCCGGTGGAACTGAGGGTCCTTCACCCCGAACGGCGTCCGGTTGGTCCACAGCAGCCACGTGCGCCACTGCCCGGAGGCCGCGGCGCCGGCCACCAGGCCGACCAGCAGGGCGACCGCGAGCAGCAGCCACTTCTTGTACGGCGCGACGCCCGCCCGGTAGCGGTCCAGGCTCTGCTGCTCGACCGACATCGCGGCCAGCGGCGGCCGCAGCCGGTGCGCCAGCCAGACGTTGAACCCGACCACCACGGCCATCAGCAGGCCGAACACGGCGAACAGGCCGGCCTTCGTCCGCAGCTGGGTGGTGAAGACCGTGGTGTAGTCGACCGATTTGAACCACAGCCAGTCCGTCCAGAAGCCGGACACCAGCGCGAACAGCAGGAACAGCACGGCGAGCACACCGGCGGTCAGCAGCAGAACCCGGGTGCGGCGCGAGGGCGGGCCGACTCTGGCGCGGAAGCCCGGCTCCGGGCGGTCCGGCATCTGGAAAACCAAGGTGGCACCTCTGCTGTGTCGTCGGCGTGGTCGGATCGGTCCTCAGTGCAACTTAGACCGTCTTCACCTGAGTTCCCGCCGGGCCGGTCGGCGGCCCTCCCGAGACCCGACCGTTACCGGGCCCGGCGGGGCCGCCGGGGGCCGTGGGCATGTGAGGATTGGGACATGTCCGATGCACCCCTCACGCCCGCCGACGGCCTGCCGCCGGCCGCGTCCCCGCTGACCCGCGCCGCCCTGGAGATCGACGAGTACGCGGCCACGCTCGGCTGGGACCTCCCGGCCCGGCTGTTCGCACTGGTCGACACCGCCGCGCTGCGCAAGGCCGACCCGAAGCTGGCCCGCCAGCTCGGTCTGGCCGACGACGAGGCCACCGGGCTGACCCCGGTCGAGCAGGAGGAGCTGCCTGCCGGCGCCGAGTTGGACAAGTTCCTCGGCACCATCGCCTGGCCGGACCAGGTGGTCGGCTGCGCGCTGGTGGTCGAGCGGCTGATGCTGCCGCCCGGTGCCGAGCAGTCCCGCCCGAAGAACGCCACCGACAAGGAGATCGCCGACTGGGTGGCCGGCCACCCGCAGCGCCAGGAGGTGCGGATCACCGCCGCCGTGCTGCGCGACGGCTCCCGGGAGATCGCCCTGCGGCTGCGCGAGAAGGACGTCGCCCGCGAGGTGCTGACCGGCCCCGACCTGGTGCCGGGGCTGACCGAGGCCCTGCTGGCCACCTTCGCCTGAGGTCCTCCGGGGCCCCGGGCGTCACCGGGGCTCCGGGCTACTTCGGGCAGGACGGCAGGTCCGCGGCCCGGCCGGCACGGATCTGGTCCATCGCCTTCAGCGCGCCGTCCAGGCTCTCCACCTTGACCAGGGTCAGCCCGCCCGGGGTGCCCTTGACGGCCTCGGAGCAGTTCTCGGCCGGCGTCATGAAGTACTCGGCGCCCTTGTCCCGGGCCGCGATCAGCTTCATCTGGATGCCGCCGATCGGGCCGACCTCGCCGTTGTCGCTGATGGTGCCGGTGCCCGCGACGAACTTCCCGCCGGTGAGGTCACCGGGCGTCAGCTTGTCGACGATGCCGAGCGAGAACATCAGGCCGGCGCTGGGGCCGCCGACGTCCTGCAGGCCGATGTCGATGGTGAACGGGTAGGTGTGGTCCGTCCCCGGCAGGATGCCGACGATGGCCCGCCCGTCGGTGGCCTTGGCGGTGGTGACGGCGACCTTCTTCTCGGCGGCCGTACTGCCGGTGCCGCCCGTACTGCCGGTGCCGTTCGTACCGCCGCTGCCGCTCGTGGCGGTGTGCGGGACGACCGTGAACTCCACCGTCTCGCCGGGCTTGTGCTTGGTGACCAGCGCGGCCACCTGGTCCTTGGCGGTCACCGCGGTGCCGTCCACCGCGACGATCCGGTCGCCGGCGTGCAGCTTGCCCTCGGAGGGCCCGCCCGCCACCACCGAGGAGACCACGATCTGGGTGCCGACCGGGATGCCGAGCTGCTTGAGCGCCGCCGTCTTGGCGCTGTCCTCGGAGGAGGCGAACTGCTCGGCGTTCTCCTGCTGGGCCTCCTTGTCGGTCTGGCCCTTCGGGTAGACGTTGTCGTGCGGCACCACGAGGACGTCCTTGCGCAGCCAGCCGATCACCGCGGAGACCAGGCTCGGCTCGTACTTGGCGCCGGTGACCTGGACCGTCGTCATGTTGAGGTGGCCGCTCGTCGGGTACGTCTCGTGCCCGCTGATCGCGATCACCGGCACCGAGCCGCCCGACTTCTTCTCCTGCTCACCGAGGGTGTTGTAGGTCGGGCCCGGACTCATCTCGGTGTACGGCACCCTCATCAGCACGGAGGCGCAGAGCAGGCCTATGAGCAGCAGGGTGGCGGCGAGCATCGTCGCGGAGCGGCGTGGCATGGATCGACAGTACGGGACGTCGGCGGCCCGGCGCTGCCCGGCCCGGGGGCTCAGCCGCGCGGGGACTCGCCGGAACCGGCGGTGGAGCGCTCCATGGCGGCGCGGAAACGCTCGTGCTCGGCGAGCGAGGCCGGATCACCGGTGGCGCGGGGGGTGCGGGCCGCCCAGCCCGCCCAGACCATGGCGGCCAGTGCGGCGGCGACGGGGATGATCAACCAGGCGAGCGCAGCCATGTTCGTTCTCCCAGCTCGTCGTGTCTATCAGCAGATTAACCGTCCGCGCAGACAACGGTGCGGGCACCGTCCGGGTTACGGCCGCGGTTCACCCGCAGCGGGTTCGTGACGCGTCCTTGGCAGGGCCCCGACGGGGGCCTCCGCACACCGCGGACGGGGCCCCCCGGGGTCCGGCGGAAGACCGGACGGGCGGGACGGGCGGGGCTGGCGAACGGGCTACGGCGGCGGTCAGCAGGTGCCCGCGCCGACCCACTCCTCCTGGCCGTCGCTGAAGACCTGGTGCTTCCAGATCGGCACCTGGTGCTTGAGGTCGTCGATCAGCCGGCGGGCCGCCGCGAAGGCGTCGCCGCGGTGGGCGCAGGAGACGGCGACGACGACCGCCTTGTCGGTGATCTCCAGCCGGCCGACCCGGTGCACCGCCGCCAGCGCCTTCACCGGGAAGTCGGCGACGATCTTCTCGGCGATCCGCCGCATCTCCGCCTCGGCGGTCGGGTGTGCGCTGTACTCCAGCGCCGAGACGGACTTGCCGCCGTCGTGGTCGCGGACCGTCCCCACGAAGACCGTGGTGCCGCCGGCCGCGTCGTCGCCGACCGCCTCGTACACCTCGTCCAGCGAGAGCGGGGTGTCCCGGATGGCGAGCAGGCGGATCGGGTCGTGGTTCTCGGACATGGTCACCATGATTCCCCATGACAGGTGGCGCTCGGCAAGTGGTTCCGTATCACGATTGCGCCATTCCGCATACCGGAACAGCGCCCGGTGTGGGCCGCCTAGAACCGTCTGCGCTTGCGGGCGCGACGGACCAGGGCGGCCGTGCCCACCAGGGCGACGGTGGCGCCGGCGGCGCCCAGGCTGGTGGCGGCCTCCTTGCCGCCGAGCCGGCGGCCGGCCACCGCGTGCTTGCCGGAGACCTGGGCGAGGAGCTCGGCGAGCACCTCCTCGTTGCCGTACTCCGGCCGCCAGCCGGCCTCGTGCAGCCTGCTGCCGGAGACCACCCAGGGGTACATGGTGTAGGCGAGGTCGCCGGCCGGGGCCGGGGTCAGGCCGAGGCGGTGCAACCGGGCCGCGGTGCCGAGGGCCAGCGAGGCGGGCAGCTCCATGCGGCGGATGCCGGAGAGCTCCTCCACGTCCTCCTGCTCCAGCCAGCCGTCGCAGCCGACGGTGACCTCGCCCTCGACCAGGCCGAGCGCCGCGTACTCCAGCGCCGAGGCGAGGTCGTCGACGTGGCAGAACTGCCAGCAGGGCCGCGAGCCGGCCACCACCAGCAGCCGGGGCGCCTCGAAGTGCCGGGTCAGCACGGTGTCGATGCCGGGGCCGACCACCACCGCCGGGCGGAGCACGGTGATCTGCAGGCCCGGGTGGGCGCGCGGGGCGCGGCGGGCGAGCCGCTCGATCTCCAGCAGGTCGCCGACCAGCGAGGCCTCCTCGGTGGCCCGCAACTCGGAGTCCTCGGCGAGCGGCACCTCGTTGTCCGGCAGCGCGCCGTAGACCATCGCCGAGGTGCAGAGCACCACCCGGGAGACGCCGGCCGCCGCGGCGGCGGTCACCACGGTCTGCGCGCCCCGCACGTTGTACGCGCTCCGGGCACGCGGGTCGGTCTCCATGCCGAGGTCCATCGCGAGGTGGACGACCACGTCCACCCCGGCCAGGCGCTCCGCCACGGCCGGGTCACGGACGTCGAGGATCCGCCACTGCATACCGGGCACCTCGCCGCGCCGGTCGTCGATGGCGAGCACCCGGCGGACCCCGGGGGACCCGACCAGCCGGGCCGCGACCCGCTCGCCGAGCACGCCGGCCGCCCCGGTGACGGCCACGGTCAGTGGCCTGCCGCCGTAGGCTGGAGACGGCGAACCCGCGGCGGCAGCGGTGTCGTCCTCACCTCCGGTCAGCCCAGAGCGAACGTCCGAAGGCGGGGAACTCACCGGCCATCCTCCACGGTTAGCTTAAGTGCGTACGTACGAGTGTCACGTAGCGTCCATCCTGCCCGAGGCAAGGGCCCGGCGGGCGCACCCGGCGCCATCGGGCCGCGAGACCATGGACACGTCCCGCCTCCGCGGGCACACGAATTCCCCGCCACATCCCGCGTGACGGCCGAGCAGATCTGAGGACCCCGTGAGCGACCTCCCCTTCGGATTCGGTGTCCCGCCCGAGGAGCCCGAGGACGGCAAGGACAAGAAGGACGACCAGGGCAACGCCGCCGCCGAGGGCAAGGGCGGCCAGGGCGAGACCCCTCAGCAGCCTTTCGGTTTCGGCGCGGGCAACCCGCTCGGCGCGCTGTTCGGCATGGGCGGCGCGGGGGGCGACAACCCCTTCGGCGCGATGATGGGCAACCTCAACCCCAACGACCTCGGTGCCGCCTTCCAGCAGCTCGGCCAGATGCTGTCCTTCGACGGCGGCCCGGTGAACTGGGAGCTGGCGCAGAACATCGCCCGGCAGACGGTGGTCGCGGAGCCCGCCGAGGGCCGCAGCAAGGACCGCTCGGTCGGCGCGGCCGAGCGCACCGCGGTCGTCGAGGCCGTCCGCCTCGCCGAGTTGTGGCTGGACGCGGCCACCGAGTTCCCGTCCGGCTCGTCCACCGCCGTGGCGTGGAGCCGCGCCGAGTGGATCGAGGCGACCCTGCCGGTCTGGAAGGACCTCGTCGACCCGGTCGCCGAGCGGGTGGGCAACGCCATGGGCGGCGTGCTGCCGCCGGAGATGCAGGCCATGGCCGGTCCGCTGATGGGCGTGATGCGCTCGATGGGCGGCGCCATGTTCGGCACCCAGATCGGGCAGGCGCTGGGCGCGCTCGCCGCCGAGGTGGTCGGCTCCACCGACGTCGGCCTGCCGCTCGCCCCGGCCGGCAAGGCCGCGCTGCTGCCGCAGAACATCGCCGAGTTCGGCGAGGGCCTGAGCGTGCCCGCCGACGAGGTGCGGCTCTACCTGGCCCTGCGCGAGGCGGCCCACCAGCGGCTGTTCGCCCACGTGCCGTGGCTGCGGGCGCACCTGTTCGGCGCGGTCGAGGCGTACGCGCGCGGCATCAAGGTCGACACCTCCCGGATGGAGGAGCTGGTCGGCCAGCTCGACCCGACCAACCCGGAGGCCCTGCAGGAGGCGCTGGCCGGCGGTCTGCTGCAGCCCGAGGACACCCCCGAGCAGAAGGCCGCGCTGGCCCGGCTGGAGACGGCGCTGGCACTGGTCGAGGGCTGGGTGGACGCGGTCGTGCACGCCGCGGCCCAGCCGCACCTGCCGCAGGCCGCGGCGCTCCGCGAGACGCTGCGCCGCCGCCGGGCCACCGGCGGTCCGGCCGAGCAGACCTTCGCCACCCTGGTCGGCCTGGAGCTGCGCCCGCGCCGGCTGCGGGACGCCTCCCGGCTGTGGGCCTCGCTCGCCGACGCCCGCGGCATCGAGGGCCGCGACGCGCTGTGGGAGCACCCGGACATGCTGCCGACCGCCGCCGACCTGGACGACCCGGACGGCTTCGTGCACCGCCAGGAGGAGGGCGGCATCGACTTCGACGCCCTCGACAAGCTGCTCGGCGACGCCGCCCGCGGCGAGAGCACCGGGAAGGCCGACAGCGGCGACACCACCGAGCACCCCGACAGCGCCGAGGGCACCGACGGCGGCGCGGACAAGGACGGCGGCAAGTGAGCGACGCCCTGCACCGGGACGCCGTCCGCACCCTGCAGGACTGGAAGTCCGCCGATCCCGGCCAGGACCGGCTGCGGCTCGACTACCTCGACCACCTCGCCGCCCGCCCCGACGGGATGATGCGCGCCTGCCTGCCCGCCCACATCACCGCCAGCGCGGTGGTGGTGGACCCGGCCGCCGGGCGGGTGCTGCTGACCCTGCACCCCAAGGTCGGCCGGTGGCTGCAGATGGGCGGCCACTGTGAACCGGGCGACGGCACGCTCGCGGACGCGGCGCTGCGCGAGGCCGTCGAGGAGTCCGGCATCGCGGGCCTGGCGCTGCTCACCGGCGTCGACGGGCAGCCGGTGCCGGTCAAGCTCGACCGCCACCAGGTCCGCTGCGCTGGCAAGGAGCTCCCGGAGAACACCCACCTGGACGTGCAGTACGTGGCGGTCGCCCCGCCCGGCGCGCAGGAGCTGATCAGCGAGGAGTCGCTGGACCTGCGCTGGTTCGGCTACGACGAGCTGCCCGAGCTGACGGACGGTTCGGTGCGGACCTTGGTCGGGCTCGCCCGCGCCCTGGTCTGAGCCGTCCGCACGGCCCGCTCCCGCACACGCGCGGAGGCGGGCCGTCGGCCTGCCCGGGGCGATTCAGCCGCGCGGCACGCGCTGCGGCGGCAGCAGCTCGCTGGGCTGCACGATCACGAACCCGCTGCCGGTGAAGGCCAGCTCCCAGCCCTCGGTCGCGGTGCCGCGCCGGCGCCAGGCCTCGGTGTTGGTGCTCTGCGCCTGCAGCTGCACCTCCAGCCCCGAGGACCAGCCGACGACCGCGTCGGCGTCGCCGTAGACGTAGCGGCCGGGCTCCACCGGCATCACCAGCGGGCGGCCCGAGGTCATCAGCACCAGGCCGCCGGTGCCGGACACCTCCAGGCAGCGGCTGCCGACGCCGGCGATCCGGTCGCCGTTCTCGATCGCCACGGTGTGCCAGTCCAGGGTGGTGTCCAGGGCCAGCACGTAGCTGTTGGTGACCACCAGACGCTCCTGGTTCAGCTGCAGCACGTGCAGGTGCTGGGCCAGGTTGGCGAGGTAGACCGTGCCGGTGCCGGAGCAGCGCATCAGGTCGAGCACGCCGGCGTCGCGGCGCCGGTTGGCGCCCTGCCGGCCGCTGCCGCTGCGGCGGTTGTTACCGGAGGGCGGCGTCCAGCCGGTGAAGTCCACCCGGCCGACGTGCGCGACCATGGCGCCGCTGCGGGCGAGCACCTCGGACCGGCCGTCCAGGGTGACCCGCAGCAGCTGCGGGTTCTGCAGCGCGAAGCGGTCGGTGCCGGTGCCGGCGGTGTGCGCCAGGAGGGGGCTCTGCACGGAGGGGCTCCTCGAACTCGGTTCTCAGCCGCGGATCTTGAGGCGGTCGGCGGTGTCCTCGCTGGGCTGTACGACGACGAAGCCGTGGCCCCGGAAGCCGAGTTGCAGCGCCTCGCCGCTGCCGCGGCCGATCAGCGAGCCGACCTTGACCGTCCGGCGGGTGCGCACCTCGAGGCCGGTGGTCCAGGCGACCAGCGCGTCCGGGTCGACGAAGGTCTCGGTGTCCGCGCAGTCCAGCACCACGGGCACGCCGCGGGAGGTGACGGAGACCCAGCCGCTGCCGGTCACCGTGACGTTGTAGAGGCCGGTGCCGGCCAGCAGCACGGGACCGCGGACCTTCTCCACCGAGCAGGCGAGGGTGGCGTCCATGGCCAGCAGGTGCGAGCCGTTGACCGACAGCGACTCCTCGGCGAGCTGCAGGTTGAGCACGTCGGCGCCCATGTCGGCGAGGTAGAGCGCGCCGTCACCGGTCCACTGCAGCAACGGGCTGCGCTCGCCGGACGCCCACTCGCCGAGCGCCCGCCGCAGCGACTGCGGCACCGGCTCGTACTGCAGGAAGCCCTCGTAGGCCACCATCGCGCCGGCCTTGGCGTAGACGTCGGCCCCGGTCGTCAGCGCCACCCGGCACATGGCCGTGCCGTGGTTGCTCATCCGCACCCCGGTGTCGGCGGCGCGGTACACGTCGAGCCCGCCGCCGGAGAGGAACTGCGCCTCCATTAATCCTCCTGGACCTCAGACCTCGAACGGCTGGACGACGACGAAGTTCCCCGGCGCGCCGCGGAACTGGAGGCTGTACGACTCCGCCGCGTGGCCCGCGTACGCGGAGCGGCGGATCCGCACCGGCGCGGTGGTGATCACCTGCGAGCCGCGCGACCAGGCCACCAACGCCTGCACGTCCACGTACGTCTCCGGGGTGGGGGTGACCGGCAGCACCACCGGGACGCCGTTGGTCTTCACCACCACCGTGCCGTGGCCGCTGAACTGCAGGGTGAAGAAGCCGCCGTTGGGCAGGCCCTCGCCCTCGATCCGGCGCACCTCGTGCTCCAGGCCGGCCTCGAAGGCCAGCACCCGGTCCGAGCCGACGCAGAAGGAGTCGCCCTCCAGCCGCACCACGTGCAGGTCGCAGGCCTCGTCGGCGAGGAACACCTGGCCCTCGCCGGTGATCCGCATCAGCTTCAGCTGCTGGCCCGTCAGATTGCCGACCAGCTTGCGCAGCATGCCGGAACTCTCGTGCGCGAAGTCGGCCTTGCCCTGGTAGGCGACCATGCTGCCCTGCAGGGCCAGCACGTCGCGGCCCTTCGTCAGGTTCACCCGGACGAGCTTGTCGTTCTGCTTCACCCAGTCCGGGCTCGCCGTGGGCTCGGCGTACTTCGTCAGCTCGGCGTACTTGGTCAGCGAGATCCGCACGCCGGCGGGCTGCGGCGCGCCGTAGGACTGCAGACCGTCGTAGGGCTGGGGCGGCGCGGGAGGCTGCGGCGGTACGGCGGGAGCGGCCGGCGGGAGCGCGGCCCCGGGCGGGACAGGCACGGCGAGCAGGGTGGCGTCCGGGTACGGCTGCGGGGCCGTCGGGGCCGCGGTGGGGACGGGGACGGCGAGCAGGGTGGCGTCCGGGGCCTGCTGCGGCGCGGGGACGAACGGGGGCGCGGGGACGAACGGGGGCGCGGCCGCGGGGGCGGCGGGCTCCGCGGGCTCGTCCTCCAGGGCCTCGCCGCCGAAGTTCTCCAGCAGCGCGCGCAGGCCGCCGTCGAAGCCCTGCCCGACCGCGGCGAACCGCCACTCGCCGCCCCGGCGGTAGACGTCCGCCAGCATCACGGCCCGCTCGGTGGAGAACTCGGCGCCGGTGAAGCTGTAGCGGCCGACCTCGGTGCCGCCGGCCACGATCCGCACATGGCCGGAGGCCACCTGGGACATCTGCCCGTCGCCGTCGATGGTGGCGGTGAGCGCGAGCTTGTGGACGGCCTCCGGGACGGCGGGCAGCGCCACCGCGAAGGACTCCGAGTCGCCGTCCTGCGCGCCCAGCAGCCGGATCGACCGCTCGGGGCTGGCGGGCTGGTTGAAGAAGACGAAGTAGCGGTCGTCGCTGAGCCGTTCGTCGGCGTCCAGGCCGAAGCAGCTGATGTCGAAGCTCAGCCCCGGCGCCGCGATGTGCACCCCGAGGTAGAGCTCGGTGCTCGCGGTCAGCTCACTGATCCGGACGCGGGACGCCTTGGCGAGTTCCCTGGACATGGCGCGGACCGGCCCCCTCCCGTGCGGCTGCTGATCCCCGAGACCATATCCCAGCGGCCCGCCCCGGCAGCAGCCCCGACCACCGCGGTTCTGCGCGGCCGCGTGGGCTCAGTCGCAGTCGCCGTCCTCGCCGCCGGCCGGCCCCCCGTCGCCGGCCGTTGCACCCCCGCCGGTGCCGGGCGGGTGCGGCAGCCGGCCCGCCGCGGCCACGCCCTCCAGGTAGCCGCGGGCCCGCTCGGTGCGCGGGTAGGCCTCCAGCAGCGCCCAGAACCGCGGCCCGTGGTCGGCCACCAGCAGATGGGCCAGCTCGTGCAGCAGCACGTAGTCGACCACGTAGCCGGGCATGCCCTGCAGCCGGTGGGAGAGCCGGACGGTCCGCTCGGCGGGCGTACAGGACCCCCAGCGGGAGTTCTGATTGGTGACCCAGCGGACGGCGCGGGGCACCGCCCGGCCGCCCAGGTACGTCTCGGACAGCTCGCGGGCCCGGGCCTCCAGCGCGTCGTCCCCGAGGGTGCGGCGGCTCTCCTGGCGGGCGAGCCGCTGGAGCATCTGGGACACCCAGCGCTGCTCCTCGGCCTTCGACATCCGGGCCGGGATCAGCACGATCGTCCGGTCGCCCTCCCGGTAGGCGGAGACGGTGCGGCTGCGCCGGGCACTGCGGCGGACCTCGATCGTCGGACTGTCGGCCGCCGAGGGGTCGGCCGCCGGGGGTTCCGTCTGTTGTGCGCGCCCACGCGCAGCGGTCGCCGCGGCACCGTACTCGGAGGCGACCCGGGTACGCCGGCGCGGCGACGGGTCTCGGGTGTCCGGTTCGGCCGCCATGACACCCGACGTTACCCGGCTGCTCCGACAGATCGCCGCCGCCGGGGCCGCGGGACGGGTGCAGGGGTCGCGCACGTCGGGCGAACGAGAGTTGTCCACAGGGTGTACGCACAGATGGTCGGACAATGCGATCGGGCCTGTGGACAACGTGTTTCCCCTGCCGGTCGGGGCTCGGGCATCCTGCCGTCACCTCGGTGGGCGCAGGCCCGTTCCGAGGACCGCACCCGCACCCCCACCTGCCTACTTGCAGGTGGCGTCCGCACCGGAGTGACGCCCATGCGCCCGATGCTCAAGCCCGGACTCGCCCGCCTCCGCCGGGACGAGATGACCCTCCAGTTCGGCACCGTCCGCCGGCACGCCCGGCTGGTCGAGCAGGCCGACGCCGTCGTGGCCGCCTTCCTGGATCTCGTCGACGGCACCCGCGACACCGCCGAACTGCTCGCCGCCGGCGACCGGCTCGGCCTCGACGCCGACTTCTCCCGGGCTCTGCTCGACTCGCTGGCCCACGGCGAGCTGCTGGACGACGCCGGGGCCCTCCAGCGCGCCCTGGAGGGCTTCCCGCAGCCCCAGCGGGAGCTACTGGCGCCGGACGCCGCCGGGCTCTCCCTCGTCCACCCCGAGCCCCGCGAGGCCGCCGAGGTGCTGGCCGCCCGCCGTCGGGCCCGGGTGGAGGTGCGGGGCGCCGGGCGGGTCGGCGCGGCCGTGGCCGCCGTCCTGGCGGCGGGCGGGGTCGGCGGCGTCACGGTGGCCGACGGCGGCCGGGTCGACCCCGGGGACTGCTCACCCGCCGGGCTGCCGCCCACCGACGTCGGACGGCTGCGCAGCACCGCCTCCCGGGAGGCCGTGCTGCGGGCCGCCGGGGCCGCCCCGGCCGACCGCCACCGGGCCGCCCCGGTGGCCGCCGGGCCGCCCGCGCTGGTCGTCCTCGCGCCGCGGGACGGCGCCGGCGCCTGGACGGGCCGCACCGTCGAGGCGCACGAGCTGGCCCGGGCCGGCGTGCCGCACCTGTATGTGGGCGTGCTGGAGCACCTGGGTGTGGTCGGGCCGCTGGTGGTGCCCGGCGCCTCGGCCTGCGGCGGCTGCGCCGCGCTCACCAGGAGCGACGAGGACGAGGGCTGGCCCGGGCTGCTGGCCCAGCTGGAGGGCGCCGGCCCCGGCCGGGCCCGCACGCCCGCCTGCGACAGCGCGCTCGCCACCGCCGTCGCCGGGCTGGCCGCGCTGCACGCGCAGCTCTACCTGGACGGGGTGCTGCCGCCGAGCGTGGACGGGTGGTGCGAGGTGTCCGCCGCGGACGGCATGGTGCGGCGGCTGAGGCTGCCCGCCCATCCGGCCTGCGGCTGCCTGTGGCCGGGCGGCCGCCCGGCGCTGCCGGTCCCGGGTGCGGGTGCCTGCTCCGGGGCCGGACGGGGGCGCGGGTGAGACGGGGCGCGGGTGAACGGCCGCGCCGCGGTCGGCGGGGCCGGTCCGTCCGCAACCTGCCGCACCACAACCCGCCCTGTCGCAACCCGGCGTGCCACCGTCTCCCGGCCGCGGTTCACCGATCGTCCGCCGCTCTCGGCCGCCCCTCGATCGGATGGTGCTCGGTCGTCCGGTGTTGACCGCGGGCCGCCGGGTGCCTCGCCCTGGCGGGTGAACGCCCTCGGCGGGCGGTCGGGCGGCGGGCCTCCAGGGGGCCGACAGGGTGAACCGCACGGCGTGCGCCCCTCCCTCCGGTTGCGCGCCCGAATGCCAGTCCGGATGATTCGCCGGATACGGGGTGGCGAGCGGGCACAATGGCGTGGTGACCACTGCCCGGCGGCAGGCCGTGTCCGGCGCAGCCCGCGCCGGGCCGTCCCCGCGGGCGCGATCCGACTGGGAGGCCCCGGGGTGAGCGATCTTCCGCGCAAGGCCGTGACGCGAACCGCACGGCTGGCGGCGCTGCCGCTCGGCTTCGCCACGCGTGCCACGCTCGGGCTGGGCAAGCGGCTGGGCGGCCGCCCGGCCGAGGAGGTCACCGCCGAACTCCAGCAACGCACCGCCGAGCAGCTCTTCTCGACGCTCGGTCAGCTCAAGGGCGGCGCGATGAAGTTCGGCCAGGCGCTGTCGGTCTTCGAGTCGGCACTGCCCGAGGACGTGGCCGGCCCCTACCGGGCCGCGCTGACGAAGCTTCAGGACTCTGCCCCGGCGATGCCGTCGGCCACCGTGCACCGGGTGATGGCGGAGCAGATCGGCCCGGACTGGCGGGAGCGGTTCCGCAGCTTCGACGACCGGCCGGCCGCCGCCGCGTCCATCGGCCAGGTGCACCGCGCGGTCTGGCACGACGGGCGGGCGGTCGCCGTCAAGGTGCAGTACCCGGGCGCGGGAGACGCCCTGCTCAGTGATCTCGGCCAGCTGGCCCGGCTCGCCCGGGTGCTGGGCCCGCTGATCCCGGGGATGGACATGAAGCCGCTGATCGCCGAGATGCGGGCCCGGGTCGCGGAGGAGCTGGACTACGGCCTGGAGGCGCAGGCCCAGCAGGCGCACGCGGCGGAGTTCGCGGACGACCCGGACATCGCCGTGCCGCAGGTGGTCGACCGGTCCGGGCAGGTGCTGGTCACGGAGTGGATGGACGGCACGCCGCTGGCCCGGGTGATCGCCTCGGGTTCCACGGCCGAGCGGGACCGGGCCGGCCAGTTGCTGGCCCGCTTCCTGTTCGCCGGCCCGACCCGCACCGGTCTGCTGCACGCGGATCCGCATCCGGGCAACTTCCGTCTGCTGGGCGACGGCGGGCCGGTGGAGGAGTGGCGGCTCGGCGTCCTGGACTTCGGCACGGTGGACCGGCTGCCCGGCGGGCTTCCGGATCCGATCGGCGCCTCGCTGCGGCTCGCCCTGGCCGGGGAGGCCGGCGCGGTCTACGACCTGCTCCGCCAGGAGGGCTTCGTCCGGCCCACCATCTCGCTCGACCCGGACGCGGTGCTGGACTACCTGCTGCCGATCATCGAGCCCACCCGGGTGGAGGAGTTCACCTTCACCCGGGACTGGATGCGCGCCCAGGCCGCCCGGATCGCCGATCCCCGCTCGCCCGCCTACAACCTGGGCAAGCAGCTCAACCTGCCGCCGTCATACCTGCTGATCCACCGGGTGACACTGAGCACCATCGGCGTGCTCTGCCAGCTGGGGGCGACGGTCCGGCTGCACGAGGAGCTGACCGCCTGGCTGCCCGGTTTCGCCGAGCAGAAGCTGCCGGAGAGGTCCTAGCACCGACGCGGACGCCGGCTCGGACGCCGACGCGGACGCGGACGCAGATACGGCGAAGGCCGCCCCCTTCCGCAGGGGGGCGGCCTTTCGTTTCGTTCTGCTGCTCTGCCTGGTCACTGAGCGGGCCGCGCCGACCCGGGATCGGGGGTCTCGGGGCGGTGGTGGCGGTCCGTCACATCAGGGCGGTGGCAAGCGCCCTGCGGGCGCGCAGCGAGGCACGCTCGGCCTTCCGCCGGAGGCGGACGGCACGTGCGACGCGCGCGCCGAGGCGTTGGCGCTCCGCCTCGCGGATGCGTTCCTGCATATGGGCTCGGGCCAGGGATTCCTGGAGGAGATGCATGTCGAAGTTCCTGTTCCGGATTCGAAGTTCGGCGTTCTGCTCGAAGCGGGCGGTCTGATCGGCGACGGGGGTCATGTGGTGGTCCTGCTCGTGGTGCGTGCTCGGGAAGGGGCGGTGGGCTCGGGCATCGGCCCTGGCGGCGGCGATGCGTACGGATCGGCGCAGGGCGCTGTCCTGCGGGGGCTGCTCTCCCCGTCGGACTCCTGCGGTTCCGTGACCGGAGGACATGTGGGCGCTGATCACGCCATGACCTCGGTCTTGCGCGGGCGACCACGCGGCCGCTTGCGGGCCACGACCACGCCCTGGACGAAGAGCTCGCCGCCCCAGACGCCCCACGGCTCGCGGCGCTCGAGCGCACCGGCCAGACACGCCTCCTTCACCGGGCAGGTGCCGCAGAGCGACTTGGCGTACTCGACGTCCGCCGGCGTCTCGGCGAAGAAGACCTCCGGGTCGAAGGCCCGGCACGGGATGGTGGCGCCGAGGGCGTCGGCCGCGTCGAGCGAGTTGAGCTGCTGCATCAGGGAAACCTCCGGGGGGTCGGCCTGGTCGGCCTTGGTGAACTTGTCTGTCGGTACGGACGGGAGGGGCGGTGTGATGACCGTGGACACTTCTTCCTCGTCTTTTCTCAGTGGTTCCGGTCCAGCCGGCTGGTGGGGCCGGACCGGAGGCCCCGAAGGACCTGGGTTTGTCTTGACGTACCGGACAAAACAGAAGGGCCGCGGATCCCGGTGGTGACGGGTTCCGCGGCCCTGGAGACCGACCTGAGGCTGACTCAGGTTCGTTCGCTCCAGGGTTCTGGGCCGCGGAAGGCCCACATCCGGATGGCCTCGGCGCCCTTGTGGGCGGCCTGGGCCTGGTTGATCAGCTGCTCGTCCTGCTTCTTGGCGGCTCCGGCACCGGGGTCGCACGCATAGCCGCCATGCATGGCTGCCACTGCTGCTGCCTTCGGTGCCTGGGTCGGTCGCTCGTCGCGCAGCTCGAAGCCGCCGCCGAAGATCGCCCAGTCACGGGACAGACCCGTCTCGCGGGAATCGGCGCCGCCGAGGCCAGTGAAGCCGGAGCCACTGACAACAGAGACATCGGTGCCCTGGAGACCCAGCCCGTTGTCGGCCAGCACGACCACGCCGCGCAGACGCGAGACGTCGGTCGAGGTGCCGCGGGTGCCGAACATCGACGAGGCGCTCGCGGGCATGGCGAAAACGGTCTGGCCAGTCACTTTGGTGATCATCGTCGTGGTTTCCACTGTCTTC
Organism: Kitasatospora sp. NPDC085879; assembly: GCF_040686255.1. NCBI lineage: Bacteria > Bacillati > Actinomycetota > Actinomycetes > Kitasatosporales > Streptomycetaceae > Kitasatospora > Kitasatospora sp. NPDC085879. Next base: position 96,333 of record NZ_JBFBJZ010000011.1, read on the forward strand.
GCCTCCTCTCGGCGTCTCGCGGTGCCCAGTCCCCCGGGCCCCGGTGTTCGGATGTTGGTCGGTCCAGCTGGTGGTGCTGCAAAGCTGTGGTGTTCGTGACCGGCAGGCCCTGACGGACCCGGCCGTGCTCGAACGGCACGCGGAAGGTGGCCTTCCACGGCCTTGCGATCTCGTCCCCTTGACCGCTCCGGCAGGCTATTGCGCGCGGCGTACGGGGCGCAAACTATTTTTCCGGCGAGTTCCGGAGTGATCTCCACGAGCGGCTCAGGCCGGCTCGGTCGGCTCCCCCACAAGCCCGTCCGCGGCCTCGTCACCGGCCGCGTCCTCTGGCTCTTCCCCCGCGCACAACGAGAGCACAGCGGCACCGTACTTGTCCAGTTTCATCGCCCCAACCCCGGAGATCCGGGACAGTTCGCGCTCGTCCGCCGGGACGTCCTCGGCGATGGCCATCAGGGTGGCGTCGGTGAACACCACGTACGCCGGTGCACCCTGCTTCTTCGCCTGGGCCGCCCGCCAGGCGCGCAGCCGCTCGTACAGCGCCTCGTCCATCGAGGAGGGGCAGCCCTCGCAGCGGCGCAGCTTGCGCTCGACCGCCTCGGTGAGGGTGCGGCCGCAGACCCGGCAGAGGACCGGGCCGCGCGGAGCCCGGCGGGAGGCCGCGCGGGCCTCGCCGTGCTCGACTCCGCCGCGGCCGCCGCGGGCCCCGGCCCGGGCCGTGCCGGAGCCGGGCCGCAGGCCGTCCAGGAAGCGGGTGGGCCGGCGGCTCGCCCGGCCGCCGGGGGAGCGCGAGAGCGCCCAGGAGAGCACGAGGTGCTGGCGCGCGCGGGTCACGCCGACGTAGAGCAGCCGGCGCTCCTCCTCGATCTGCTCGTCGGTCTTGGCGTAGATGATCGGCAGGGTGCCCTCGCTGAGGCCGACGAGGAAGACGGCGTCCCACTCCAGGCCCTTGGCGGCGTGCAGCGAGGCCAGGGTGACGCCCTCGACGGCGGGGGCGTGCTGGGCGGCGGCGCGGGCGTCGAGCTCGGCCACGTAGGCGGCGAGGTCGGCGCTCTCCCCCGCCCGGCGGCGGCCGGCCTCGAACTCCTCGGCGAGCCGGACGATGGCGGCCAGCGACTCCCAGCGCTCGCGCACCGAGCCGGAGCCGGCCGGCGGGGTCGGGGTGAAGCCGCGGGTGGCGAGCACGGCACGGACCTGGCCGGCCAGGTCGGGCTCGTCCGCGGTCAGCGGGTCGGAGGCGGCCCGGGCGGCGCCCTTGAGCAGCACCCCGGCCTCGCGTACCTCGGGCCGCTCGAAGAACCGCTCGGCGCCCTTCAGCTGGTACGGCAGGCCGAGGTCGGCGAGGGCCTGCTCGTAGACCTCCGACTGGCCGTTGGTGCGGAACAGCACGGCGATCTCGCTGGCCCGCACCCCGCTGTCCAGCAGCTTGCGGATGCGGTGCGCGGTGGACTCCGCCTCGGTCGGCTCGTCCGGGTACTCGGCGTACTCGGGGTCGGGCCCGGCCTCGCGCTGCGAGACCAGCTCCAGCCGGTGCTGGGCGGCCTGGCCGCGGGCCTGGGCGAGCAGCCCGTTGGCGAGGTGCACCACCTGCGGGCTGGAGCGGTAGTCGCGCACCAGCTTGACCACGGTGGCGTCCGGGTGCCGGGTGCGGAAGTGCAGCAGGTACTCGGGAGTGGCGCCGGTGAAGGAGTAGATCGTCTGGCTGGCGTCGCCGACCACGCAGAGGCTGGCCCCGCCGGCCGTCCACTGGTCCAACAGCCTCTGTTGGAGCGGCGAGACGTCCTGGTACTCGTCGACGGTGATGTGCCGGTACTGGGCGCGGACCCGCTCGGCGATCTCCGGCCGGTCCTCCAGGATGGCGGCGGTCAGCAGCAGCACGTCCTCGAAGTCGATCACGCCGCGGTCGCGCTTGGTCTGCTCGTAGGTGGCGTAGACGCGGGCGATCTCGGCCGGGTCGCGCGGGGCGTCGCGGCCGGTCTTGGCGACGGCGGCCGGGTAGTCGTCCGGCACGATCTGGGTGACCTTGCACCATTCGATCTCGCCGGTCAGGTCGCGCAGCTCGGTGCGCTGGACGCGCAGGCCGGTGCGGGCGGCGGCCTCGGCGACCAGCTGCACCTTGCGTTCCAGCAGCCGCGGCACCTCGCCGCCGACCGCGCGCGGCCAGAAGTACTGGAGCTGGCGCAGCGCCGCCGAGTGGAAGGTGCGGGCCTGCACGCCGTCCGCGCCGAGCTGGCGCAGCCGGCCGCGCATCTCGCCCGCGGCACGGGCGGTGAAGGTGACGGCGAGGACCTGCTGCGGCTGGTAGACGCCGCTGCGCACCCCGTAGGCGATCCGGTGGGTGATGGCCCGGGTCTTGCCGGTGCCGGCGCCGGCGAGGACGCAGACGGGGCCGGTGAGGGCGGTGGCGACGGCGCGCTGCTCGGGGTCGAGCCCGGCGAGCACCGCGTCGGCACCGGCGGGGGCGCCGCCGTGGTTGTCGTACGGGCCGGGCATGCCCGAGAGCTCTTCCTGCATGGCTACCATCCTCTCAGCCCGGCGGGCGGTGCGGACCGGACCGCACATCCTGGCAGTCGGCGGTGACAGCGGCCCGGTTCTCCACAGGCCGGCGCCGCACGGCCGGCCTGTGCGGTACGACGATCGGCCCGCCGCCCGGCGTGTGGTGTTCCGCACGCGCCCGGCGTGTGCGGAATGACGGCTGCGCGCCGGGCGTTGGGACCGTCGACCGTACGCCCCCCTCCGAAGGAGCACGCCGCCATGTCCGGCACCGTCACGATGTACAGCACGACCTGGTGCGGCTACTGCAACCGCCTCAAGAGCCAGCTTGAGCGCGAGGGCATCGCCTACTCCGAGATCAACATCGAGCTGGACCCGGCCTCGGCGAGCTTCGTGGAGTCCGTGAACAACGGCAACCAGACCGTGCCGACCGTGCTGGTGGCGCCGAAGAGCGGTGGCGAGCAGGTCGTGATGACCAACCCGAGCCTGCGCCAGGTGCAGGCGGCGCTGGCCGGCTGACGGCCCGTCGCACGCGGCAGGTCTGCTGTGCGCGGTCGGACCCGGCGGAGGTCTCCGCCGGGTCCGACCGCGTTGCAGGCTGTTCCGGGCGGCCCGACCGGCCCTCAGGAGACCCCGGCGGTCACCCGGGCCGATGTGTCGGAGCCGGCCGGGGCCGTCCCGAGTCCGTAGAGCAGTCGGCAGCGGTCGGCGGCGTAGCGGGTCTCGACCACCCGCACGGGGCCCCGGGTGTCGCTGGTGACCCGGGTCTGCACCAGCAGCGGCACCCCGGGGCCGACCTCGAACCAGGCGGCCTCCTCCGGGCCGGGCATCCGGGCCACCAGGCGGTCGGCCGCCGCGGCCTCCCGGCGTCCGATGGCGGCGATCACCGTCTCGTCGCCGCCGGGCACCGGCTCCGGCTCCATCAGCGGCGTCCCGGCGGCCAGGCCGGCGCGGTAGTGGCTCTCCTCGATCGAGTAGGGCTCGCGGTCGGTGAGCCTCAGCTGCCGGCGGACGACCACCGCCTCCCCCGGCAGCATCCCGAGCAGCTCGGCGATGTCGGCCCGGGCACGCACCACCAGCATCTCGAAGTCGCAGGTCAGCCGGCGCCCGACGGCCTCGGCCTCGGCGGCGTAGACCTCGGAGGGGGCGGCCAGGCAGTCCTCCGGGCCGGCGGTCTGCGGCGACGGCCCGAACGCCCGGTGGTCCAGCATCGGCTGCTGCTTCAGGTAGGTGCCCTTGCCCTGGAGGCGGACCAGCCGCCCTTCGTTGACCAGGACGTCGACCGCGAGGCGCACGGTGTTGCGGGCGACGCCGTAGTGGTGCTCCAACTCGGTCTCGACGGGCAGCTGCGCCCCGCCCTGCCACTCACCGGACTCGATCCGGCGGCGCAGGTCGGCCGCGAGGCGCTGGTACTTGGGAGCGGGCACTCCGGCTCGGGGGATCGTCACACCGGTGAATGTAGTCAGCCGGGTTCCTGCATTTCAGGAAAACGGCCCAAGAACGCAGCCTGCGGGTTTGGGGCGGGCGCGAACAGCGCATTCGGGCGCACTCCACCGCAGGTGAGCGCCGGTCCGAACGACATCGGTCGCATTCGCCCCGGGTTTCGGGCAGTGTTCGGCCAGGAATCGCCACCGGCCCGGACCTGATTCGGCGCCGCACCACCGCACGGGCGGCCGGTCGGAGAAAGCCACAGTCGGAGAAAGGGGCGGCCGACGCAAAATAGGGGCGTGCGGACAATGTCCGCACGCCCCTATTTCGGGAATCGTTCCCGCCGGTCCGTCGCTACCAGCGGGCCGCGGCCGGCAGCGGTTCGCCGTACCAGAGCTCGACCAGGTGCCGGGCGATCGAGATCCCGGACGGCGGCAGGATCTCGCCCGCCGCCATGCCCGCGGCCAGTTCCTCGCGGGAGAACCAGCGGGCCTCGGCGAGTTCCTCGCCGTCCACCGTGATGGCGGTGCCGGCTGGGTCGGCCTTGCCCAGGAAGCCCAGCATCAGGCTGGACGGGAAGGGCCAGGGCTGGCTCGCCACGTACTCGACGTCGCGGACCCTGACACCGGCCTCCTCCTGGACCTCGCGGGCGACCGCCTGCTCGATCGACTCGCCGGGCTCGACGAAGCCGGCCAGGGTGGACCAGCGGCCCTCCGGCCAGATCGCCTGGCGGCCGAGCAGGCAGCGGTCCTCCTCGTCGGTGATCAGCATGATCACCGCCGGGTCGGTGCGCGGGTAGTGCTCGGCGGCGCAGGAGGTGCACCGGCGGACGTGCCCGGCGCCGGCCTTCTCGGTGCGGTGGCCGCAGCGCGAGCAGAAGCTGTGCAGCCGGTGCCAGTGCTCCAGGGCGACGGCGTGCACCAGCAGTCCGGCGTCCCGGTCGGACAGCGCGGCGCCGACCTCGCGCAGCCCGGCGGGGCGGGCGTCGCCGTCCAGTCGGCCCGGCAGGCTCTCGCCGGCGATCGCGAAGTAGGAGACGCCGTCCTCGTCGGTGCCGAGGTAGAACCGGTCACCGCTGTCCGGCGCCTCGAAGGAGGGCAGCAGGACGAGCTCGGTGCCCAGCTCGGTGTCGACCACGAAGGCCTCGCCGCCGGCGATCGGCAGCACCTTGGTGGTCGGGTGGCTCCAGGCCGCGGCCAGCCACGGCTCGTCGAACCGGTGGTGCGCGGCCCGGTCCACCCCGGCTCGGGCCAGGGCGAGGTGCCTGGTGTCAGACGCGCTGTTCAACTCGGTCCATCCCCGTTCGAAGTCGCATCTTCCGATTCGTCGTCACCCGGCTCACCGCCAGGTCTCGGCGAGGTCGCCCCACAGGTACGCCGAGGTCTCGACGCCCTTGCGCAGCAGGTCCAGCTCGACCTTCTCGTTGACGGAGTGCCAGCCGTCCGAGGGCACCGAGATGCCCAGGAACAGCACCGGCGCCCCGAGCACGTCCTGCAGGTCGGCGGCCGGCCCGGAGCCGCCCTCCCGGGTGAAGAGGATCTTCTGCTCGAAGGCCCGGCCCATCGCCCGGGTCACCGACTGCAGCGCCGGGTGGTCCAGCGGCGTCAGGCAGGGGCGGGTCGCGCCGGGGAAGACGATCTCGTGCCGGACGCCCTCCGGCACCTGCTCGGCCACCCAGGAACGGATCGCCTCCTGGATCTTCTCCACCTCCTGTCCGGCGACCAGCCGGAAGGACAGCTTGAGGTGCGCCTCGGCGGGCACGATGGTCTTGCCGCCGGGGCCGGTGTAGCCGCCCCAGACGCCGTTGACCTCGGCGGTCGGGCGGGCCCAGATCCGCTCCAGGGTGGAGTAGCCGGCCTCGCCCTGGGTGCCGTACGACTTGGCCACCCGCAGCCACTGCGCCTCGTCGAAGGGCAGCTCGGCGATGAGCGCGCGCTCGCGGTCCGTCAGCTCGACCACGCCGTCGTAGAAGCCGGGCACGGCCACCCTGCGGTCGGCGTCGTGCAGGGCGGCGGCCAGCACGGCGGCGACCTCCGCCGGGTTGGGCACGGCGCCGCCGAAGGAGCCGGAGTGGATGTCGGTGTCCGGGCCGAAGAAGTCGATCTGGCAGTCCGCCAGGCCGCGCATGCCGGTGCAGACGGTCGGCGTGGACTCGGCCCACATGCCGGTGTCCGAGATGATCACCACGTCGGCGGCGAGCCGCTCGGCCTCGCGGCGGACCAGGTCGGCGAAGTGCGGCGAGCCGGACTCCTCCTCACCCTCGATCAGCAGCTTGAGGTTGACCGCCGGGGCGGTGCGGCCGGTGGCGGCGAGGTGGGCGCGCACCCCGAGGGTGTGGAAGAAGACCTGGCCCTTGTCGTCCGCGGCGCCGCGGGCGAACAGCCGCCGGCCGACCACGGTCGGGGTGAACGGCTCGGTCTCCCAGCCGTCCTCCTTCGCCGCGGGCTGCACGTCGTGGTGCCCGTAGACCAGGACGGTCGGCGCGGACGCGTCCCCGGATGGCCACTCGGCGAACACCGCGGGCAGCCCGTCGGTCTCCCACACCTCGGCCACCGGGAAGCCCGTGGTGCGCAGCGCCCCGGCCAGCCACTCGGCCGATCGGCGGACGTCGCCGGCCCGTTCCGGGTCGGCGGAGACGGAGGGGATGCTCAGCCAGTCGGAGAGTTCCCGCAGGAAGGCGGGCTCGTGCTCGTCGATGTAGGAGCGGACGACGCTGTCCGGGGTTTTCGTCATACGGACGACTTTAGTTCGCCCGGACGGGTGTGTGCTCCGCCCGACCGCCGCGGGCGCCCGTAACCTCGGTCACCTCCCGCGCCGGACGGGGCGGGAGGTGACCGGGGCGGGGGCCGTCAGGCCTCGCGGCGGGCGAGCATCAGCCGGGACCGGGTGAACAGCATCGCCAGCAGGACGGCCAGCATCGGCAGTCCGACCAGGGTGATCGCGAGGTCCGTCCACGGGAAGGCGATCACCGCCTCGGCGGGCTTGGTCATCCCGTACGAGGAGTCGTACACGGCGGACGCCTCCATCTTGCGCAGCGCGACCGCCGGGACGACGCCGCAGAGCGTGCCGAGCACCGTGCCCATCGCGGCGATCACACCGCACTGGAAGCCGGACAGCCGGCGCCGGATGCCGCCGGTCGCGCCGACCGCGGCCAGCGTGGACAGGTCCCGCTGCGAGTCGGCGGCGGCCAGGCCGGTCGCGATGCCGGCCGCGCCGAGGGCGACCAGTCCGGCGAACCCGGTCAGGGCGAGGCCGGTCAGGGTCTGCTGCGAGCGGTAGCCGCGCTCGACCGTGACGCTCGCGCCGTCGTCCAGCTTGGCCACCGCGGCCGAGGCCTTCTGCTCGGCGCCGTCCGAGGGCGCCGCGGCCGGGCGCCAGACGCTGCCGGCCGGGCGGGTGCTCAGGCCGAGCTTCTTGGCGGTCTGCGGGCTGACCAGCGCCTGGGCGGCGGCCGTCTCGGGCTTGACGTAGACGGCGTCGACCGTGACGTGGCGCACGGCGGGCTTGCCGGTCGGGGCGGTGTTGAGGACGTCCTCGTTGTTCTGCGTCAGCTCCACGGTCATGTCGAGGGTGATCTTCCCGTCCTTGACGAGCTTGGAGTCGAAGACCACCGCCTTGCCCGCGGCGAGCGCCTGCTCGGCGACCGGGTCGTTCACCCCGAACATGTTGCGCAGCACGGTGGCGTCGCCGGCCGGGACGTAGCCGGCCAGGCTTCCGTAGATCGGGTCCTCGGCGCAGCGCGGGTCCTCGCGGTTGATCCGGCGGATCTCGGCCCCGTCCATGGCGACGGTGTCGACGTCCGGGTCCCGGGTGGGGCAGCGGAGCTCCTTGGGGACGGAGACCTCGACCCAGCCGCAGCCCGTCTGCCGGCAGTTCGTGCCGTACTCGGTGGCCATCGGGTCGGCGCGCGGGCCGAGGTCGGGGACGGCCCGTTCCACGGCGGCCTGGAGTGCCGACAGGTCGTTCGGCCGGAACTGCGGTCCCTGATCCGCCGCCAGCCGGACGGAGCCGGCAGGCAGTTCGGCCCGGTACTGCTGCCGCTGCTCCAGGTCGGAGCTGGCGGTGTAGATGCCGACCGCGACGGAGCCGGCGACCGCGGCCATCACGGCGGCGACCGCGGGGGCGGTGCGGCCGCGGTGGCGCACCGCGTCGCGCAGCGCGAGGCGGGGGCTGAGCGGCAGCTGCCGGCCGAGCCGGCCGAACAGGCCGACCAGCATCGGGGTGCAGGCGATCATGCCGAGTTCGGCGAGCGCCGAGCCGCCGAGCACGCCGAGGGTGCGGCCGGTGTTGCCGGTGAAGCCGCCGAGCAGGGCGAGCGCGGCGCCGCCGGCGACCGTCACCAGGCCGATCACGGCGAGCCGGCGGCTCGGGGGCCTGACCGAGCCGCGGCCGGTGAGTGCCTCGACGACGTCGGTGCGGGCGGCCTGGAAGGCCGGGACGACCGCCGCCAGCAGGCCGGTGACCAGGCCGATCAGGGCGATGCAGAGCAGGTCGAGCGGCTGCAGGTCGAGGTGGCCGAAGCGCTGTCCGGCGGCCTCCTCGGCCCACGGGCGGAGCACCGCGACGAGGACGGTGGCGAAGACCACGCCGACGACGGCGCCGGCCACGCCGAGCACCAGGCCGCCGCCGAGCACCACGGCCCGGATGTGCGAGCGGTCGCCGCCGCCGGCCGCGAGCAGGCCGAGCTGGCGGCGCGAGCGCCGGGCGCCGACCGCGAAGGCGGGGCCGGCGAGCAGGACGATCTCCAGCAGCGCCATGCCGACGACGGTGCCGACGACGACCAGGGCGACCGAGTCGACACCCCCGTAGCCGTGCTGGTCCATGTCGACGTAGTAGGGCACCTGGGCGCGGGGCGGCGGGTCCATGAGCACGGTGCGGGAGGCCAGCCCGAGGCCGTACTTGTTGAGCTCCAGCACCTTCGGCCAGTCGAGGACGGCGCCCTGCGGCAGCCGGACGAGCCATTTCTCGCCGCCGAAGCGGTTCTCGTGGTCGTCGCCGCGGTTGGCGGCGCGCAGCGGGGCGACGAGTTCGCCGGGGCGGCCGACGAGGGCGACGGCACCCAGCTCTCCGGGGTACTCGGCGACCGCGGTGATGAGGAACGGGGTGCCGTCCAGGCCGTGCAGCACGGTGCGGTCGCCGAGGTGCAGCCCGGACTTGTCGAGGAAGGCCCGGGTGGCGGCGATCTCGTGCGCGGAGCCGGGGGCCCGGCCCTCGACGACGTTCAGCTTGCCGCGCCAGAGCGGGTCGGTGAGGTCGGCCTCGGTGGTGTCGACGCCGAGTCGGCCCTCCTTGCTGGTGGCCGAGGCGTGTTCGCTCATGGGCACGGGGACCAGCACGGTGCCGGCCGGCAGCAGCTCCTTGGCGAGCGCCGCGGGTTCCGTCTTCGCGCTGCGGACCTGCTCGGCGGTGGGCTTCTTGCCCTCCTCCGGCGGGGCACCCCAGCCGCCCTCCTCGGTGTTCGGCGGCTGGAGCACGATCGTGCCGCGGCCGTGCGAGGAGAGCAGCCCGTCGGCCGAGCCCATCAGACGGACGGCCTGCTCGCGGGGCTCCAGCTCGCCGCTGCGGTAGACCACGTCCGCGCCGGCCACGCCGAGCACCGGCAGGGCGATCATGGCGAGCACCAGGGCACTGCGGCCCTTGGCCCGCATGGCGTCGCGACGGGCTATCCGCAGGGCGGCCCGCCAGGAACGGAGGCTCACTCGCCGGGCCCCTTCATGCTGTTGGTGGCGGCGGTGACCAGCAGGCTGGCCGCGTCGCGGCTGACGCTCTGGTCGACCAGGCGGCCGTCCCGCAGGAAGACCACCCGGTCCGCCCAGGCGGCGTGCCGGGCCTCGTGGGTGACCATCATGGCGGCGGCGCCGGCGTCGCAGCGGGCGCGCAGGACGGCCAGGACGGCCTCGCCGGTGGTGGAGTCGAGGGCGCCGGTGGGCTCGTCGGCGAGGACGAGGCGGCGGTCGCCGATCAGCGCGCGGGCGATGGCGACGCGCTGCTGCTGGCCGCCGGACATGTCGTCGGGGAAGCGGTCGGCGAGCTCGGGGATGCCGAGCTCCTCCAGGGCGGCGAGCGCCTCGCGGCGGGCGGCGCGGCCGGAGACGCCGTCGAGCTCGCGCGGGAGGGCGATGTTCTCGGCCGCGGTGAGCGCCGGGATCAGGTTGTAGTCCTGGAAGACGTAGCCGACCGAGCGGCGGCGGACCTGGGCCTGCTGCTTGCGGGACAGCTCGCCGAGCACGTTGCCCTCGACCAGGACCCGGCCGGAGGTGGGGCTGTCGAGCCCGCCGGCCAGCGTCAGCAGGGTGGACTTGCCGGAGCCGGAGGGGCCCATTACGGCGACCAGCTCGCCGGGGTGGACGACGAGTTCGACGGCGCGCAGCGCGTGCACCTCGGCGGCGCCGTGGCCGTGCACGCGGCTGACCTGGTCGAGGTGCAGCACGGGCGGCCGCGGTTCGGTGTGGGTGGTGCTCATGCTTCCCCCTGCTGTGGGTGGGTCAGATGCGGGACCGCCGGCGCGGCCGGTCGGTCGGGGCGGCGGTCGGCGCGGACGCCGGGGCGGATGCCGGCGCGGACGCCGGGGCGGACCGGGCGGCGTGCTGGGAGAGCCTGCTCTCGCAGTGGTCGAGCCAGCGGATCTCGGCCTCGGTCTGGAAGATCAGCTGCTCCAGGACGAGCAACCAGGCGAGGTCGCTCTGCTGCTCGCCGGCGGTGAGCGCCTGGCCCTTCAGCCGGGTGTAGTCCTGCAGCGCCTTCATGCTGTGCCGGCGCTGGGCCTGCACCACGGCCTGGACGTCGACACCGGGCACACCGACGGCCATCGCCAGCTTGATCGCGAGCTCGTCGCGGGGCGGATTGGTCCGGGGCACCGGGGTGTCGAACCATTGGCGCAGTTCCGAGCGTCCTGCCTCGGTGACGGCGTAGAAGAGGTGGCCCTCGTCGTCCTCGCCGGCGGACTCCACGAGCCCGTCGCGTTCCAGCCGCCCCAGCGTGGTGTACACCTGGCCGACGTTCAGCGGCCAGGTGGCGCCGGTGCGGGCCTCGAACTCGGAGCGCAGCTGGTAGCCGTACCGGGGGCCCTGGTCGAGGAGGGCGAGGAGACCATGACGGATCGACATACCGAGTATGTATACCCGGTATGCCCCGCGGCCTCAAGCCCCGCCGCCCCGGACCCGGCAGCGGGTACGGTCGGTGATGTGAGCCAGCTGCGCATCGCCACCTTCAACCTGCTCCACGGTCAGCCGCTCGCCGCGGACGGGGCGCCGCTGCCCTACCCGGCCGAGCCTGCCGCACCGCTCGGCGACGCGATCGCCGAGCTCGACGCGGACGTCCTCGCCCTCCAGGAGGTCGACCGCCACCAGGAGCGGTCCGGCCTGGTCGACCAGGCCGCGGTCGCCGCCAAGGCGATGGGAGCCGCGGACTGGCGGTTCGCCGCCGCCCTGCACGGCCGCCCGGCGCCGCTGGCCGGCTGGCTGCACGACCCGGCGATGACCTCGCTGCAGGTCTACGGCCCCGCGGAGGTGGACACCGCCACCGGCCTGCCCTCCTACGGCACCGCCCTGCTGACCCGGCTTCCGGTCCGGCACTGGCGGGCCCGCCGGTTCGCCCCGGCCCCGTTCGGACTGCCGCTGCGGGTGGCCGGCCGGCGCGGCCTGACCCCGGTACCGGACGAGCCGCGGGCCGCGGTGGCCGCCGTGCTCGAAGGCCGGCACGGCCCGTTCACCGTGGTCGCCGCACACCTGTCGTTCGTGCCCGGCTGGAACGTCGCGCAGCTCGCCGCGATCCGCCGCTGGATCGCCGACCTACCGGGGCCGTACCTGGTGCTCGGCGACTTCAACCTGATCGGCGCCGTCCCGCGGACGGTGCTCGGCGGGGCGGCCGCCCTCGACCGCAGCACCGCCCGGGAGCGGATCAGGACGGCCCGGGCCGCCCGCCGCACAAGGCTCACCCAGGACGGCGGTCGCCGCCGCCGGGTCCGCGAGCCCCGCCCCCGCCCGCAGGGCTGGTACGACCTGGCCCGCACGCCCACGTACCCCTCGCACAAGCCCGCCGTGCAGTTCGACCACGTCCTGGCCGTCGGAGTCCCCCGCTCCGCCGTCGGCCCGACCGCCGCCCCGCACACCGCCGTCTCCGACCACCGCCCCCTCATCGTCGAGGTCGACCTGTAGGGGCGACCACTCGCCCCCGAGTGCCGCCCCTCCGCCTAGGAAGTCCGCCCGGTGCCCTTGGCGAGCATGGGGCGGCCGCCCTGGACGGGGAGGTGCGGGCCGACCGGCTCGTACTGGAGGAGCAGCATCGCCGCGTCGTCGCCGAGCTTGTGGCCGACGTGCCGCACCACGTCCTGGTGCAGGTTGCGCAGGACCTCGACCGGGCAGCCGGTGGCGCAGTGCGGCAGCCGGTCGGTGAGCGGGTAGAAGGCGCCGCCGCCGTCCCGGGCCTCGATCACGCCGTCGGTGTAGAGCAGCACCCGGTCGCCGGGCCGCAGCGGCAGCCGCTGCACGGGCGGCCGGACGTCCGCCGGGTCGAGCACGCCGAGCGGCGGGACGGGCTCGGCCGGCTCCAGCAGCGCGACCTCTTCGCCGGTGCGCAGCAGGACGGGCGCGGGGTGCCCGCAGTTGACGACCTCGGCGGTGCCGTCCGAGCGGATGCCGATCAGCACGAGGGTGACGAACTCCTCCTCGATGCCGGGGTGGTCGTTCTCGTGCAGGGCGCGGTCCAGACTGACGGCCAGCCAGCCGGCCACCCGGTCCAGCGAGGCCTCCTGGTGGGCGGCCTCGCGGAAGGCGCCGAGCACGGCGGCGGCGGTCTCCACGGCGGCCAGCCCCTTGCCGCGGACGTCGCCGACGACGGCCCGCACCCCGTGCCGGGTGTTGACCACCTCGTACAGGTCGCCGCCGATCGAGACGTGCGCGTGGGCGGCCGCGTAGTGCACCGCGGCGCGGACGCTGCCGACCCGGTCGGGGACGGGCCGCAGCAGTACCCGGCGGGCGATCTCGGCCACCAGCTGGGCCTCCGCCAGGGCCAGCTCCTGGCGGAGTCTCAGCGTGGCGGAGACCCAGCCGATGCCGGCGACCAGGGCGATCGCGAAGACGGTGGCGCTGTGCACCGACTCGCCGAGGACCTCGTTGTAGGTGGCCATCAGGAAGGCGGCCAGCTCGGTCAGCACCCCGATGAGCAGTGGGTACCAGGTGCGCCGGCTGACCACGGCGGCCAGTGCCGGGACGGCGGTGAGCGCGGGCTCGACCGTCACCTCGGTGTTGCTGAAGAAGTCCAGGGAGACCACCAGCGCCATGCCGATGAACGGCAGCGCCAGTGCGGTTCTCGGCCAGGTGCCCGTCACCGTGCCTGGGTCAGCCCCCGGGGTGGGCCCCGCGAGCCGGTCTCTGATCCATCCGGTCGCGCTCAACGTCGGTCTCTCCAGCAGAAGGTGGCCGGTGCCAGGGGACACCTGCGGTGATGACGGAGGGTCAGGGGGCTGTGGCCCCCCATGCGGCCGGAGTACGGGGTTGACCGGTTACCGACCCCACAATAGGCGCGAAAAGTGCACAGTGCACAGATTTCGCACGATCCCGTGACGGCTTGAATGCTCTGCGTGACTCATTCTTCACTATTCCCGATCAGGAGCCTGGTCAACTCTTTTCGGTCAGGAAGTCCTGCGGGTCTGACGACCCGGCCGCTGCGGACGTACAGGAACGCCGCACTGACCTGCTCGGGCTCGACGCCCATCCGCTCGGCCCAGGCCAGCCGGTAGATGGCGAGCTGCAGCGGGTCCGCGGTCTCCTCCCGGTGGGTCTTCCAGTCGACCACCTCGTAGCGCCACGGGTGCGGTGACCCTGAGCCACCGTCACGCTCCCGGTAGACCGCGTCGATCCGGCCGCGCACCACGCGCCCCGCCAGCAGCAGCTGGAACGGCGCCTCGATCCGGTACGGCGCCCGCCCCGCGTACGGGCTGCGCAGGAAGGCCTCCTTGAGCCGGGCGAGGTCGCGCTCGTCCTCGATGCCGTCGTCGTCGGTGCCGGGCAGCGCGTCCGGCTCCAGGAGCAACAGTTCCTCCGTCTCGAACCGGGACTGCACCCAGCTGTGGAAGCGCGTGCCGCGGCGGGCGGCCGGCTGCGGCGGGCGCGGCATCGGGCGGGCCAGCTCCCGGGCGAAGCCGTCCGGGTCGGCGGCCAGCCGCATCACCTGCGAGGCCGAGAGCGAGGCCGGCAGCGGCACGTCGCGCACGGAGCGCCGGGCCCGCGCCAACTCACCGAGCAGCGCGTCCAGGTCGCGGTCCCAGGAGGCGACCAGCCGGGCGTCCTCGGGGGCCATCTCCTCAGGATCGGCCGGCGGCGCCCCGGCCAGCCGGTGCCGCACCACCTCGGCGACCCGGCGACGGGCCCGCTGAGCGGCGGCGTCAAGCGGCAGCGGCCAGGGCGTGTCCACCGAGCGGTTCAGCGCCGGGTTCTCCGCCTCGGGCAGCGGCTCCTCGGCCCACACCTCGACCTCGCCGTTGCCGGGCCGCGCGCAGTGCTCGGACAGCTCGACCAGGAACTCGGACGGGCCGCGGCGGCGCTTCTGACTCGGCCCCCACCAGTGGCCGGAGGCCAGCAGCAGCTCCCGGGGGCGGGTGAACGCCACGTACCCGAGCCGCAGCTCCTCCACCGCGGAGTGCCGGGCCATCTCCTTCTTGAACAGGCCCATGCCCTTGGCCGTCCACGGCGGGTCGCCGGGCAGGGTGTCGGCGTCGCCGCGCAGCGCGTGCGGCAGCACCCGGCGGGTGCTCGTCCACCGCTCCCGGCCCTGGCCGGACGGGAAGCCGCCCTTCACCAGGCCGGGCACCGCCACCACGTCCCACTCCAGGCCCTTGGACTTGTGCGCGGTCAGCACCTTGACGGTGTCCTCGCCGCCGGGCAGCCCGGCGTCCAGGCCCCGCTCGTACTCCTGCGCCGCCCGCAGGAAGGCCAGGAAGGCGGAGAGCCCCGGATCGCCGTCCAGGTCGGCGAAGCCCGCCGCGATGTCGAGGAAGCCGTGCAGCGTCTCCCGGCGGCGGGCGGCCAGCGCGTGCGGCGAGGCCGACAGCTCGACCTCCAGGCCGGTCACCGCCAGCACCCGGTGCAGCACGTCCATCAGCGGCTCGGCCAGCGCCCGCCGCAGCTCGCGGACCTCCCGCGCCAGCCGGGCGAAGCGCACCCGGGCGTCCGCCGAGAACGGCAGCTCGTCGGGCTGCTCCGCCTCCAGGAAGGTCTCCAGGGCGTCGGCCAGCGACACCACCTCGGTCGGGTCGGTGCCCGCGACCGCCGCCGCCAGCGCGTCGCCCTGCATCCGCTCGGTGCGCACCAGGTCGGCGGCCCGGCGGCCCAGCAGCGCGAGGTCGCGCGGGCCGATCCGCCAGCGCGGGCCGATCAGCAGCCGCACCAGCGCGGCGTTCGCCGTCGGGTCCTGCAGCACCTCGCAGACCGCCACCAGGTCCGCCACCTCCGGCAGTTGCAGCAGGCCGCCGAGGCCCACCACCTCCACCGGCACCTCGCGGGCCACCAGCGCCGCGTGCACGTCGGGGAAGGCCGCGCCGGCGCGGCAGAGCACCGCGATCCGGCCCGGCGCCGTCCCGGTGCGCACCAGGTGTGCGATCCGGTCGGCCAGCCAGTCGATCTCCTCGGCGTGGGTCGGCAGCAGTGCGCAGCGCACGAAGCCGTCCGCCTCCGCTCCCGGGGCCGGACGCAGCGCCTCCACGCCCTCGTGCATGGCCCGCAGGTCGGCCGCCAGGTGGTTGGCGAAGGCCAGCAGGCGGCCGCCGCTGCGCCGGTTCTCGCTCAGCGCGTAGCGCGCCGACGGGGTGCCGTCCTCCCGGGGGAAGTGCGCAGGGAAGTCGTCCAGGTTGGCCACCGAGGCGCCGCGCCAGCCGTAGATCGCCTGGCAGGGGTCGCCGACCGCGGTCACCGGGTGGCCGCTGTCGCCGCCGTCCGCGCCGAACAGGCCGGCCAGCATCAGCCGCTGCGCCACCGAGGTGTCCTGGTACTCGTCGAGCAGCACCACCTGGAACTGCTCGCGCAGCAGCCGGCCCACCTCGGGGCGTTCCTGAGCCAGCCGGGCCGAGGCGGCTATCTGGTCGCCGAAGTCCATCAGGCCGCCGGCCTGCTTGCGCCGCCGGTACTCCTCCACCAGGTGCAGCAGCTCCTGGCGGGCCCGGGCGGCCTTCGGGACGGCCCGCAGGTCGTCGTTGGTCAGCTTCGCCGTCGCCAGGCCGTCCAGCAGCGCCTCGTCCCAGCGGCGCAGCCGCTCGGGCTCCACGAGGTGCTCGGCGAGTTCGGAGTCCAGCCCGATCAGGTCGGCGACGAGGGTGGAGAAGGTGCCGGTCAGCGCCGGGAACGGGCCGCGGGCCGACCGCAGCACCTTCGCCGCCAGCTGGAAGCGGGTGGCGTCGGCGAGCAGCCGGACGTCCGGCTCTATGCCCAGGCGCAGGCCGTGCTCCTTCAGCAGCCGGCCGGCGAAGGCGTGGTACGTGGAGATTTCCGGCTCGCCGAGGGACTCGGTGTCGTCGGGGTCGAGGACGCGGGCGCGGAGGAGGGCGGTGCGGACGCGCTCCGCGAGCTCGCCCGCCGCCTTGTTGGTGAAGGTCAGACCGAGGACCTGCTCCGGCGCCACCGCCCCCGAGCCGACCAGCCACACCACCCGGGCCGCCATCACCGTCGTCTTGCCGGAGCCGGCGCCGGCCACGATCACGGCGGGCTCCAGCGGGGCACCGATGGCCTGCATCTGCTCGGCATTGAACGGAATGCCGAGCAGCTCCTTCAACTGTTCGGGGTCATCGAGCACGGAACGCACCCCCCCACGCTAACCGGCCCCGCGGACATACCCCCAAGGGCGGGTGGGGGCACCCGAGTGGTCGGCCCCTCTACTCGATCAGCTGGCGGCCGTCGCGTTGGGCGGTACAGCTGCCGCGGAAGGTGCAGCGGGTGCAGCCGTCGCCCTGGGTGGGGACGAAGCGTTCGGCGAGGACGCGGCCGGCGGCGTCCGCGAGCAGGTCCTCGATCCAGGGCTCGCCGTCGGGCGGGGCCTGCTGCTGGACCTTGGGAGCCTCCTTGTCGGTCTTCCCGGGTTCGCGGAGGTGGACGAGTTCGGCCCCGCCGGAGGCGATCCCCGTCGGGACGCCCGGCAGCCCGTCGAGCGCGCCGTTGCGGACGGCGAGCTGGTAGACGGCGAGCTGCTTGTGCTCGGGGAGGGACTTCTCGGTGGGGATCTGCTTGCCGGTCTTGAAGTCGACGACGTAGGCGCGGCCGACCGCGTCCTGCTCGATCCGGTCCATGGACCCGCGGATGCGGACGGCAACGCCGCCGACGGTGAGGGTGAGGTCGAAGCCGTGCTCGGTGGCGACGGTGGTGCGGCCGCGTTCGAGGACGTGCCAGTGCAGGAAGCGTTCGAGGGCGGCGCGGGCCTCGGTCTTCTCCTGGTGGGACTTCCAGGGGGCGTCGAAGGCGAGGGCGTCCCAGACGGTGTCGAGGCGTTCCATGAGGACGGCAAGGTCGGCGGGGGTGCGGCCGGAGCCGACCTCGTCGGCGAGGGCGTGCAGGACGTTGCCGAAGCCCTGGGCGGCACTGGCGGTGCCGGCGGCCCGGACGTCCTTGTCGAGGAACCACTGGAGGGCGCAGCTGTCGAGCTGTTCGAGGCCGCTGCCGGAGAGCCGGACGGGCGTGTCCGGGGAGCGCAGCGGTTCGGGGGCGGCGGTCTGGTCGTGCAGGCCCCACCAGCGGTCGGGGTGGGCGGCGGGGACGAGCGGGGCGCCGTCCTCGTCGGCGGCCTCGGCGAGGCGGGCGAGCCGCTCGGCGGCGGCGCGGCGCAGTGCGGGCGAGCGGGCCGGGTCGACGGTGACGGCGCGGAGCTCGGCGACCAGGGCGGCGACGGCGAGCGGGCGGCGCGGACGGTGGGTGACGTCGGCGACGGTCACCTGCGGGCTGCGGGAGCGGACCTTGCCGGTCTGCGGGTCGAGCTCCTCGCGGTAGAGCTCGCGCAGGAAGCGGGAGGGTTCGTCGCCGTCCTCGGCGGGCGCCTTGACGGCGGTGACGATCAGCCGGTCCTTGGCGCGGGTGGCGGCGGTGTAGAAGAGGCGGCGTTCCTCGCCGAGGAGGGCGGCCGGGGAGAGCGGTTCGGCGAGGCCGTCGCGGCCGATCCGGTCGGCCTCCAGCAGGGAGCCGCGGCGGCGCAGGTCGGGCCAGAGGCCCTCCTGGACGCCGGCGACGACGACCAGGCGCCACTCCAGCCCCTTGGAGCGGTGGGCGGTCATCAGCCGGACGGCCTCGGGGCGGACGGTGCGCACCGTGAGGGTGTCGGCCGCGATGTCCTGGGCCTCCAGTTCGGCGAGGAACTCGAGCGCGCTGCGGTGGCCGGCGGCCTGCTCCTCGGCGCGGGCGGCGGTCTCGAAGAGGGCGCAGAGCGCGTCGAGGTCGCGGTCGGCGTTGCGGGCGGCGGCGCCGCCGCGCAGGGCGGCGCGCTCCAGGCGTTCGCGCCAGCGGCGGCTGCCGTCCCAGAGTGCCCAGAGGGCGTCCTCGGCGCTGCCGCCGCCGGCGAGCAGTTCGCGGACCTTGCGGAGCAGGACGCCGAGGTCGCGGGCGCGGCGGGCGTACGCCGGGTCCATGGCGACGAGGCGCTCGGGTTCGGCGAGGGCCTCGCGGATCAGTTCCTCGGCGGGCCGGACGGCGCTCTGCCCGCCGCTGCCGCGCAGGGCGGCGCGTTCCTCCTCACGCAGGGCGCGGCCGAGCCGGCGCAGGTCGGAGCCGTCGAGACCGCCGAGCGGGCCGGTGAGCAGGGTGTGCGCGAGGTCGGGGGTGAGCCGGTCGAGGGGTTCGGCGCAGGTGCGCAGGGCGAGCAGCAGTGGGGTGACGGCGGGTTCCTCGCGCAGCGGCAGGTCGTCGCCGTCGATCTCCAGCGGGACGCCGGCCGCGGACAGTGCCCGCCGGACACCGGGGATGGAGCGGGCGCCGGCCCGGACGAGGACGGCCATCTCGCCCCAGGGCACGCCGTCCTCCAGGTGGGCGCGGCGCAGCAGGTCGGCGATCGAGTCGAGCTCGGTGCCGGGGGTCGGGTAGGTGTACACCTCGACCCGGCCGCCCTCGCGGGAGGGCAGCAGGGCCCGGTGCTGGGCGAGCTTCTCGGCGGGCAGCCGGCCCATCGGCATCCGGCGGGCGAGTTCCCGGGTGGCGGCGAGCAGGACGGCGCCGGAGCGGCGGGAGACCCGCAGCACCTTGACCTCGGCGGGCCGGCCGTCGGCCTGCCGGAAGGTCTGCGGGAAGTCGAGGATGCCGTTGATGTCGGCACCGCGGAAGGCGTAGATCGACTGGTCGGGGTCGCCGACCGCGACGAGGTCGCGTCCGCCGCCGGCGAGCCGGCGCAGCAGCCGGACCTGGGAGGGGTCGGTGTCCTGGTACTCGTCGACGAAGACCACGTCGTAGCGGCGGGCGAGCTGCTCGGCGGCCTCGGGGCGTTCGGCGAGCAGCACGGCGCGGTGCACCAGCTCGGCGTAGTCGAGGACGCCGCGCAGGTCGAGGACGTCGAGGTAGTCGGCGAGGAAGTGGGCGGCGGCGGCCCAGTCGGGCCGCTGGACGCCCTCGGCGAAGCGGGCCAGTTCGGCCTCGCCGAGGCCGAGCTCGCGGCTGCGGGCGAGCACGGCGCGGACCTCGTCGGCGAAGCCGCGGGTGGTGAGGCAGGCGCGCAGGTCGAGCGGCCAGGAGATGCGGCCGGTGCCGTCGCGGGCGTCCTCGGCGCCGCCGGCGAGCAGCTCGCGGACCATGACGTCCTGCTCGGGGCCGGAGAGCAGGCGCAGCGGCTCGGCGGCGTCCTCCTGCTCCTGGTGCTCGCGGAGCAGGGCGTAGCAGAAGGAGTGGAAGGTGGTGGCCTGCGGTGCGGCGCCGGCGGCGCCGATCCGGGCGGTCATCCGGTCGCGGAGCTCCATGGCCGCCTTGCGGCTGAAGGTGAGGACGAGGATCCGCTCGGGGTCGGTGCCGGCCGCGATCCGCCGGGCGACCGCCTCGACGAGGGTGGTGGTCTTGCCGGTGCCGGGGCCGGCGAGGACCAGCAGCGGCCCGCCGGCATGCTCGGCCACCGCGCGCTGGAACGTGTCCAGGACGGGCGTGGCGGGCTGTGCGAGCGGGCTGCGCACCAGGCGGAAGGGGGAGGTCACTGCTGTCCAGGCGGTTGTGCGGCGGTCGTGCGGTCGTACGGGGCGCGGCGGCCGGACAAGGGCCGCCGGGCGGTGTCGGGGGTGGGAGTGTCCGCACCGAGCCTACGATCCTGCACCGACAACCCCGGCCCGCGCACCCCTTTCACGGAACGGCCCGGCCGTGCGGGCGGTCCGGTCAGGCGCCGTCCCAGCGGGCCCGCCGCAGGTCGACCCGCGGTTCGCCGCCGACCTCGCGCAGCGGGGTGCCCTCGGCCCGGTACTCGGGCAGCGCGCGGTGCTCGTGGCCGGGCAGCGGCCGGCCGTCGGCACGGATCACCCGCCACCAGGGGACTCCGCCGCCGTACAGTGACATGACCCGGCCGACCTGGCGCGGGCCGCCCTGGCCGAGGTACTCGGCGACGTCGCCGTACGTCATGACCCGGCCGGGCGGGATGCGCTCGGTGAGGTCGAGCACGGCCTCGGCGAAGGGCGGCAGCGCACCGTCGTCGGGCCCGGTGTCGGAACTGGTGTCGGAGTGCTGCGGCATTTCTCCCCATCCGGTCGATTCCTGGGCCCCGTGCGGGCGGTCCGCCGCGCCCGATCGGGCCCCTGTCCCACACGAGGAGCCGCGGCATGGCAGCATCTTCGGGGCAGAACGTGGGTGATACGAGGACAAGCCAGATGACGGGGACGGCAGACGTGAACGTGGACAAGGGCTCCGACGAGTCCGCCACCGACCGGTCTGCGGGCCCCGAACCCGAACCGCCGACAGTCTCCCCGCAGCGGCAGGCACCGGGCAAGGACGGGAGCCCGCACGACGGCCCCGCACCGGAGGCCGACGCCCCCGCGCCCGACGAGCCGACCGGCGAGCACCTGGCGGTGGACGAACCGCTGCTCGCGGCCCGCGCCCACCGACCGTCCGACCTGCTGCGCTTCCTGGCGGGCGTGCTCGGCATCATCGCGGTCTTCGTGCTCGCCCAGGTCGCCGTGTCGACGACCACCGGCATCGAGACGGACATCTCCTCCAATGCCGACAAGGTGCCCGGCATGCTGTCCACGATCGCGGCGCTGGGCTCCAGCGTGGCGGTGCTGGCGGTGCCGCTGGCCTTCGCGGTGGAGCGGCTGATCAAGCGGGACGGCCTGCGGGTCGCCGACGGCGTCCTCGCCTCGGTGCTGGCCTACGGCGTCTCGCTGGGCATCGACTGGTGGGTCGCGGCGGGCGCACCGCAGGCGATCCGGGACGCCCTGACCCAGCCGCCGCCCGGCGGCGGCGACACGCTCACCGACCCGGTGCACGGCTACCTGGCGCCGGTGATCGCCTACATGACGGCCGTCGGCATGTCGAGCCGCCCGCGCTGGCGGGTGGCGCTGTGGGTGGTGGTCGTCCTCAGCGGCGCCACCGAGCTGATCAGCGGCTACACCACGCCGCTGTCGCTGCTGCTCACGGTGCTGATCGGCTGGTCGGTGGCGTACGGCACGCTGTACGCGATCGGCTCGCCGAACATCCGGCCCACCGGCAAGCACCTGATGATCGGGCTGCGCAAGGTCGGCTTCACCCCGTCCGGCGCGCACCGCGCCCCCGACGCCCCGGGCGAGACCCGCCGCTACCTCGTCACCCAGTACGAGGGCCCGCTGCTGGACGTCCACATCATCGACCGCGAGCAGCAGGCCTCCGGCTTCTTCTACCGGGCCTGGCGGCGGATAAGGCTGCGCTCGGTGGCGGTGCGCCGCAGCCCGCAGTCGCTGCGCCAGGCGCTGGAGCAGGAGGCGCTGATCGCCTACGCGGCCGCCGCCTCCGGGGCCCGCGCCCCGCAGCTGGTGGCGACCTCCGAGCTCGGCCCGGACGCCGCGATCCTGGTCTACGAGAACGTGGCCGGCCGCACCCTCGACGAGCTCGCCGACGACGAGATCACCGACGACCTGATGGCCTCGCTCTGGGAGTCGGTCGCCGCCCTGCACGAGCGCCGCATCGCACACCGCCGGCTCACCGGCGAGTCGCTGCTGGTCGTCGACGAGAAGACCGGCTGTCTGGTGAACCTCTCCGGCGGCGACATCGCGGCGGGCGACCTGACGCTGCGCATCGACATCGCCCAGCTGCTCACCACCTTCGCGCTGCGGCTCGGCCCGGAGCGCTCGGTGGACATCGCCAACCGGGTGCTGGGCGCGGACCGGGTGGCCTCCGCGCTGCCGCTGCTGCAGCCGGTCGGCCTGAGCCGCTCCACCCGGATCGACCTGCAGCGCATGACCAAGGAGCGCAAGGCGGCCGCCCAGGCCCTGGCGCTGGAGCAGGTGGCCGCCGGCGAGCGCACCCAGGAGCAGGCCGAGGAGGACATCGCGGCGGCCGGCGAGGACCTGCTGAGCCGGATCCGCCGGCAGATCCTGCAGATCGCCCCGGAGGCGCCGCTCGCCCCGGCCAAACTGGAACGGCTCAAGCCGAAGACCCTGATCATGGTCATCGCGTTGACCTTCGCCGCCTACCTGGCGCTGACCACCATCCAGCCGGGCCAGCTCAAGCTCTCCCAGATGGACTGGGGCTGGGCCGCCGTGGCCCTCGCGGCCGCGGCCGCGACGTACGGCGCCGCGGCGATGAGCCTCACCGGCTTCGTCCCGGAGAAACTTCCGTTCGGGCGGACGGTCGCCGCCCAGCTCGCCGGCTCCTTCGTGAAGCTGGTCGCGCCGGCCGCGATCGGCGGCATCGCGCTCAACACCCGCTACCTGCAGAAGACCGGCATCCGCTCCGGCCAGGCGGTCGCCAGCGTCGGCGCCTCACAGCTGGCCGGCCTCGCCGGGCACCTGCTCCTGCTGTTCAGCTTCGGCCTGATCACCGGGACGCAGAAGAACGGTGACCTCGGCGCCTCCCGCGCGGTGATCATCGGCGTGCTGTCGGCCGCGGTGTTGGCCCTGGTGGTGGCGGCGGTGGCACCGCTGCGCCGCTTCGTGGTGACCCGGGTCCGCTCGCTGTTCTTCGGCGTCGTCCCGCGGATGCTCGACCTGATGCAGACGCCGAGCAAGCTGGTCACCGGCTTCGGCGGCATCCTGCTGCTGACGCTCTCCTTCACCGCCTGCCTGTACGCCTCGGTGCGGGCCTTCGGCGGCGAGATGAGCTACTCGGCGGTGGCGGTGGTCTTCCTGACCGCGAACGCGGCCGGTTCGGCGATCCCCACCCCGGGCGGCATCGGCCCGGTCGAGATCGCCCTGATCGGTGCGCTGACGGTCGGCAACGTGCCGCCCTCCGCGGCCACCCCGGCGGTGTTCCTCTACCGTCTGCTGACCTTCTGGCTGCCGGTGCTGCCCGGCTGGATCTCCTACAACGTGCTGCAGCGCAGGAACGCGCTCTGAGGCCGCACACACCGACGGAAGGGCCCGCCCGGCGTACTGCCGGGCGGGCCCTTCCGTCGGTGTGCTTGCTCGGGACTAGTAGATCGGCTTCTCGGGCTCGATCTGGTTGACCCAGCCGATCACGCCGCCGCCCAGGTGGACGGCGTCGGCGAAGCCCGCCGACTTGAGGACGGCCAGCACCTCGGCCGAGCGGACGCCCGTCTTGCAGTGCAGCACGATCTTCTTGTCCTGCGGCATCCGCTCCAGCGCGGTGCCCATCAGGAACTCGCCCTTGGGGATCAGCGTCGCGCCGGGGATGCTGACGATCTCGTACTCGTTGGGCTCGCGGACGTCGACCAGGAAGATGTTCTCCTCGTCGTCCAGCCACTCCTTGAGCTGCTTCGAGGTGATGGTGGAGCCCGCGGCCGCGGCCTGGGCCTCCTCCGACACGACGCCGCAGAAGGCCTCGTAGTCGATCAGCTCGGTGACGGTCGGGTTGTCGCCGCAGAGCGCGCAGTTCGGGTCCTTGCGGACCTTGACCGAGCGGTACTGCATCTCCAGGGCGTCGTAGATCATCAGGCGGCCGACCAGCGGCTCGCCGACACCGGCGAGCAGCTTGATGGCCTCGGTGACCTGGATCGAGCCGATCGAGGCGCAGAGCACGCCCAGCACGCCGCCCTCGGCGCAGGAGGGCACCATGCCCGGCGGCGGGGCCTCCGGGTACAGGCAGCGGTAGCAGGGGCCGTGCTCGGCCCAGAAGACGCTGGCCTGGCCGTCGAACCGGTAGATCGAGCCCCAGACGTACGGCTTGCCGAGCAGCACCGCGGCGTCGTTCACCAGGTAGCGGGTGGCGAAGTTGTCGGTGCCGTCCACGATCAGGTCGTAGCCGGAGAAGATCTCCATGACGTTGGAGTTGTCGAGCCGGTCCTCGTGGAGGATCACGTCGACGTAGGGGTTGATCTCCTTGACGGAGTCGCGGGCGGACTCGGCCTTGGAGCGGCCCACGTCGGACTGGCCGTGGATGATCTGGCGCTGCAGGTTCGACTCGTCCACCGTGTCGAACTCGACGATGCCGAGCGTGCCGACGCCGGCCGCGGCCAGGTACATCAGGGCGGGCGAGCCCAGGCCGCCCGCGCCGACACAGAGCACCTTCGCGTTCTTCAGCCGCTTCTGCCCGTCCATGCCCACGTCGGGGATGATCAGGTGGCGGGAGTACCGGCGGACCTCGTCGACGGTGAGCTCGGCGGCCGGCTCGACCAGGGGTGGCAGCGACACGGGGACTCCGATGGTCGTCAGTTCGTAGGGCTTTGCTGTGCCAACAGTGTCACGCGCCACCGGTATTCCGAGACAGCAGGTCCGCCATGTGAGATGGCCGACACCGGATGCCGAGATGGCCGGGCGATCGCACGTCGCCGCTGGTCACACGGCATCCGGGGCCTTTCGGACGGATCAGACCCGGCAGGCGGTTTCGAGCCAAACGTCGCCCAGGGACTCCTCCAGCGGCACCTGCGTCCGCCATCCGAGACGGTCACGGGCGGTCCTGACGTCCGCCTGGCGCCACGGCACGGGCTCCGGAAGCGGCCTCGGCTCGCCCGCCCGGTGGTGCTCCCCGCCCTGGCTCGGCACCAGTGCGGGGCGGCCGTCCTCGGCCACGATCCCCTCGAAACCCGAGGCCCGGACGAGCAGGTGCGCCGCGTCCCGGGCGCGCACCGCGTGCCCGCTGCCGATGTTGATCACGCCGGTGGCGGCCGACACCGCGGCCGCCTGGACGGCCCGGGCAACGTCCCGCACATCGACGAAATCCCGGTATCCGGACAGGTCCGGCATCCGCACCTGCAGCTCGTCGTGGACCAGCGCCCGCCGCAGCCCGTCCGCCAGCCGTCCGAACAGCGAGGCCGGCGGAGCACCCGGACCGACCACGTCGAAGACCCGCAGCACCGCGGCGTCCAGCCCGGAGGCCAGCACCAGCTCGGTGCCGGCCAGCTTGGACACCCCGTACGGGCCGACCGGCCGGGGCTCGGTGCCCTCCCCGATCGGCGCGCCGGGCTGCATCGGCCCGTACTCGGCGGCCGAGCCGATGTGCACCAGCCGGGCGGGCTCCCGGCTGCGCCGGATCGCCTCGCAGACGGTGGCCACCGCCAGCGTGTTGGCGCGGATCAGCGTCCGCGAGCTGCCGTAGGTGGCGCCCGCGCAGTTGATCACCACCTGCGGGGCGACCGCGTCCAGGAACCGGGACAGCGCGCCGGGGCTGCCCGCGGTCAGGTCGAAGCGGATGTCGGCCGAGTCCCGCCGGCCGAGCACGGCGACCTGGAGGTCGGGCTCGACGAGCAGGCGGTCGGCGACCCGGCGGCCGATGAAGCCGTCGGCGCCCAGCAGCAGCACCCTCATCGGGGGTGTCCTTCCACGAGGCCCGGCCGCAGAAGGCCGGGCGGGACTACGGATGCGTACGGATGGCGAGCGGGCGGGCCCGGTCAGTCCCCCGGCGGGCCGCCGTCGGACTCCGCTCGGCAGGCCCGAGGGCTGCCGAGGACCAGCCACGTGTACGGCGCCAGCACCGCGGCGGCCGCGGCGCAGAGCACCAGGTGCACGGCCGGAGCGGCGGTCGGCAGCAGCGACAGCACGGCGCCGACGGCAGCCGGGCCAGCCACCGCGACGGTCGTCCGGCCGCCGCGCAGCAGCACCGCCACGAGCAGCAGCAGCACGGCGAGCACGGCCTGCACCGGCCCGGCGGCGGCCGGCACGTCCCCGGCGGGCAGCGCGGCGGCGGCCAGGCCGGCCGCGGCGAACTGCGCGCCGACCGCGACCGGCAGCAGGGGCCGCATCCGGGCCCGGTACTCGGCCTCGGTCGGGGCGGTGGCCAGGTGCCGCCGGCCGGCGTCCCGCAGCCGCCGGGAGGCCAGGTCGGCGGCGCCCGCGGCGAGGGCGAGGACGGTGGCCGGGCCGAGGCCGCCCGCCGCGGCGGGGGCGATCAGCAGGCCCGCGGCGAGCCCGTAGCCGGCCCGGGCCGTCGGGGCGGCCGCCGGCGCGGCCAGGGTGAGCCAGCCGACCGCGAGCAGCGCGGCCGGGACGGCCGCGACCGGGCCGACCACCTGGGCCAGCCAGGGGACGGCGGCCAGCAGCCCGGCGGCCGGGAGGTGCAGGGCGGCGGTGCCGAGCGCGCGGGCGGTGTCCGGGCCCCAGGGCGCGGCGGGCGCGGCCGGGGCGGGCGGCTCCGGGCGGCGCTCCACCCGGGCGTACAGCTCCTCGGCGAGCGAGAAGACGTCGGCGTGCCGGTAGCGGGCCGCCGCGGTGTCGGAGAGCCCCACGTCCTCCAGCCCTGCGGCGATGTCCAGCGGGTCGACGGCCTGCTCGCAGAGCCGCCGGTGGTCGGCCATCAGCGCCCGGACGGGGTCGCCGGACGGTGCCGGGGCGCGGCCGGGCCGGCTCACCGGCTCGCCTCCGCGAGTGCGCCGGGGGCGGCCCGGCCGTCGTCCGGGGCGGGCCCGTCCTGTG
Organism: Kitasatospora sp. NPDC085879; assembly: GCF_040686255.1. Taxonomy (NCBI): domain Bacteria; kingdom Bacillati; phylum Actinomycetota; class Actinomycetes; order Kitasatosporales; family Streptomycetaceae; genus Kitasatospora; species Kitasatospora sp. NPDC085879. Next base: position 123,181 of record NZ_JBFBJZ010000011.1, read on the forward strand.
GGTGCGGGTCCGGGTCGCCGGCGGTCGGCGCGGCCGGGGTCTCGCGGCTGGTCTGCGGGGCGGGCACCGGCGCACCGGCGACCCAGTACTCGGCGGGGCGGGCGAAGGGTCGCATCCGCTCGGCCGCGGCCGGGAAGGCCGGCCAGCGGGAGACCAGCTCCAGGTAGATCTCGCGGAAGGCGGCGGCCTCCGGCTCCAGGGCGAAGCGCTCCTGGGCGCGCAGCCGGCCGGCCAGCCCGAGCCGGCCGCGCCGCTCCTCGTCGGTGAGCAGGGCGAGGCAGGCGTCGGCCAGCGCACGCGGGCTGCGCGGCGGGACGACCAGCCCGGCCGGGCCGACCACCTCGGGGACGACCCCGACCTCGGTGGCGATCACCGCGCGGCCGCTGAGCATCGCGTCGGCGAGCAGCCTCGGGCTGCGCTGGGAGAGCGCGGTGAAGACGACGGCGCTGCCGGCCGCCCAGGCGTCGGCGGTGGCGGGCGGACGGCCGGCGAAGTCGACGGCCGCGTCGACGCCGAGCTTGCGGGCGATGGACCGGCAGTGCGCCAGGTAGCCGGGGGCGGCCTCCTCGCCGTACATCCGCAGCCGGGCGGCGGGGAGTTCGGCGCGCACCCGGGCGAAGGCGTGCAGCATCAGCTCCGGGTCGCGGCCGGGCTCCAGCGCGCCCGCCCACACCAGGGTGGGTCGCTCGGGCTCGGCCCCGGCCGGCGGCCGGCCCGACTCGGGGGTGGACTCGTGGACGACCCGGATGCGCTCCGGGGCGGCGCCGCAGCGCTCCTGCCAGCGCCGGTCGTAGCCGCTGCCGGGGGTGAGCACCGCGGCCTGCCGGTACGTCTCGGCGGTGAGCTGCCGGAAGAAGGCCAGCAGCAGGGCGCGCACCGGCCAGCGGTAGGGGGCGGTGCGGTAGCCGCGGTACTGCTCGCGCAGGTGCAGGCCGTGCTCGGTGAGCACGAAGGGCACGCCGTGCACGTGCTTGGCGACCAGGGCGGGCAGCACGGCCGGGCCGCCGCCGGCGACGTGGCAGAGGTCGGCGGAGCCGAGGCCGCTCGGGCCGGTGCCGTACCAGGGGGCGGAGAGCGGGCGGAGCAACTGCTCCAGCAGGTCGCCGGCGACCAGGACGTCGCGGACCAGCGGCTGGCCGGCGGCGGTCTCGGCGCCGGGCGCCCGCCAGACCCGCTCCAGGGTGCGGTGGGCCTGGCCAGAGGCGAGGAAGGCGGGCAGCGCGCCGTCCTCCCGGGCGAGTTCGGCGAGGCGGTACAGCGCGGGCCCGAAGCGGACGCGCTCGGCGGGGCGGACGAGCGAGCGGACGAGGTCCTCGTAGGCGGATCCGTAGGCACGGCGGCGGTGCGCGGTGGGCCGCCCACCGGCCGGGCGGCGGCCCCATATCGGCAGCTCGTGGACGGCGAGCAGACCGCGCGGAGGCACGCCGGCGAAGTCGCCGCCGTCTCCGGAGCCGAGCAGGTAGAGCTGGAACTCGTGCTCGGCCAGCGCGCCGGCGAGTCGGCCGCACCAGCCGCCTCCCGTGCGCTGGGCGACGGAGAGGTTGCCCTCGGTGAGCAGAGCGATGCGCACGACGACCTCCGGAGCGGTGCGATGGACCTGGATGGGACGCCGACGGGACAGGGAGCCTGATCACCCGGTGACAGCACTGCTCGGAAAGCCGGCGACGGCACCCGCCGCACGGCCGGCACGGGCCGTTCTGGGCCCGGTGCCGGCTGCCACTCCCCCACACCTGTTCGGTCGGACAGCACGAAGGTAGAGCGGATCGCCGACAACTCCCGGAGCGCCCGCCGCCATGCCACCTGATCGAGTGAAAGGCCGTGACCTGCCGCCGCCCGCCGCGTTGTACGGGGCGTTCGGGGCCGTCGCGCGCGCCCGCGCGCGGCGTCGTCCGCGGTCCGGTCCTACGAGGTCAGGGCCTCCGGTCAGGCCTCGACGAGCAACTCCCGGACGGCCCGGGCGACCTGCTTGGGGTGCTCCATCATCGCGACGTGCCCGGAGTCGGGCAGCACCAGCAGTCGGGCGTCGGGGAAGGCCTCGCAGGCCCGCTTCGCGGAGCGGTAGGAGACGAGCTTGTCCTTCAGCCCGTACACCAGCAGGACGGGCGCCCGGACGTGTGCGGCCTGCCGCCAGAGCGCCTGTTCGCCGCGCTCGGTGTAGGCGGAGACGATGCCGCGGGCCGAGCCGATGCTGGCCTGCAGCGCGTACGGCAGCCCGAGCCTGCGGCGGTACTCGGCGACGGCGCGGTCCCGGCGGTCGGCGGGGATGCCGTCGACGTCGGCGTAGACCAGCCGCAGCAGTTCCTCGGTGGCCTGCTCGGCGTTCGTGCCGCGGGTGGCGGCCCGGCGGCGCAGCAGCGCGGGCACGCCGGGGACGGCGAGCGCGGCGGTCGGCCAGGCACTGACCTGCGGCGGCAGTTCGGGCAGCGCCGGGGAGATCAGGGTGAGGCTGCGGACCAGGTCGGGGCGGAGGGCGGCGAGGCGGACGGAGACGGCGCCGCCGAGCGAGTTGCCGAAGAGGTGGACGGGGCCGCGGCCGGACTTCTCCAGGTAGCCGATCACCGCGCGGACGTGGCCGTTGAGGGTGAGGTTGCCGTCCTGCGGCGGCGCGGACCAGCCGAAGCCGGGGAGGTCGATCGCCTCGCCGGAGACCTCGCCGGCGAGCTCGGCCATGAGGTCGGTCCAGTTGTCCGCGGAGCCGCCGAGGCCGTGCACGAAGAGCGCGGGCGGCAGGCCGTCCGCCTCCGCGGGGATGCGCGGCCCGACCGCGAGCACCGCACCCGGGACCTCGACCGTGCGGTGGGGACCGGGATCGCTCTGCACCTGCTGATCAGCGCTCATGAGGCACGATCGTAGTGAGCCGGGGCGCCGTTTCCCCAGTGCCCGGGCCCGTCTCACCCTGTGGACCGGGCGTACGCGGGTCGTATTGTGGGCTCCCGACAAGCGGGTTTCTGCGCTTTACTCGGCTTTCCCAGGCGCAGATCCGGTTACCGAAAAGTAGACTCGGGGCCTGCCGGAGACGCCCAGATCGTGAAGTGAGGACCGCCGTGACGGCCATCCAGGAGGCGCAGGAGCGTCCGCGCGGTGCCCGACTGCCGCGAAGCGCCCGCCGTGAACAGCTGCTCGGAGCCGCTCAGGAGGTGTTCGTCGCGCAGGGCTACCACGCCGCTGCGATGGACGACATCGCCGACCGCGCCGGGGTCAGCAAGCCGGTGCTGTACCAGCACTTCCCCGGCAAGCTGGAGCTCTACCTCGCGCTGCTGGACAAGCACTGCGACGCGCTCGTCGACGCCACCCGCCAGGCGCTCGAGGCGACCACCGACAACAAGCACCGCGTCGCCGCGACCATGGAGGCGTACTTCCACTACGTCTCCAGCGAGTCGGGCGCGTTCCGGCTGGTCTTCGAGTCGGACCTGACGAACGAGCCGGCCGTCCGCGAGCGGGTGGAGCGCGCCTCCGACCTGAGCGCGACGCTGGTCAGCAAGGTGATCGCCGAGGACACCGATCTGCCGGAGGCCGAGTCCAAGCTGCTGGCCGCGGGCGTCTGCGGGCTGGCCCAGATCACCGCGCGCTACTGGCTCTCGCAGGGCCGGGAGATCCCGCGCGACGAGGCCGTCCGGCTGGTGGCCAGCCTGGCCTGGCGCGGACTGAAGGGCTTCCCGATGCACGCCGCCGACGGCGAGCGCCCGGCGGCCGGCGAGTAGCGATCGCCGGACCTTCGCCGCATGGCGCGGCCGGTGCTCTAAGGTGAAGCCGTACGGCGCGGCGACCTCGGACGACAGTTCGAACAATGCGCGTGGATGGCTGCAACCCGGAGGGACGGAACCCGTGGAGGTCAAGATCGGCGTGCAGAACGCGCCCCGAGAGATCGTTCTCGAGAGCCCGCAGACTGCCGACGAGGTCGAGGGTGCCGTCGCCAAGGCGCTGGAGGGCACCTCCAAGCTGCTGGTGCTGGCCGACGAGCACGGCCGCCGCATCATCGTCCCGGCCGAGCGCCTGGCGTACGTGGAGATCGGCGAGCCCGCCGTCCGCAAGGTCGGTTTCGGCACGCTCTGACCCGAGACACCGCCCGCAGGGCGACCGGCGCCCCGTCCTCCCCGTGAGGGCGGGGCGCCGCGGTGTTCCCGGGGCCCACCGGGCGTCCGGCGGGCCGGGGCCGGGCGGGGGAGTTCACCCGCCGAGCGCGTACGCACCGGCCGCCCCGGGTATGGGCCCGGGCGAGGCACGCGCCGTACGACCCGGGAGGCCGCCCCGTGCTGGTGGAGACCATCGCCTACACGCTCATCGGCCTGGCCGTGGGGGCCGGCGCGCTGGCCCTGTTTCCCGCGTACTTCCCGGCCGCCCGCAGCCTGACGGTCTCCACCGCCGTGGTCGCGGCGCTGCTCTCCGGGCTGGTCTCGCGCTACGCGCTGAACGAGCAGGCGCCGGGCGCCTCGCTGGCGCTCAGCGCGATCTGCTCGGCGCTGCTGGTCTCGGTGCTGGCCCGGCCCGACCTGATCGACCGCTCGGGCGGCCACCGCCCCCGCCGGCACCGGCCGGCCTGAAGGCGCCGCCGGCCCCGGACGGGGGACGACGGCGACGGCGACAGTGGCGGCGGCTAGGAGGCGAGGCCGAGGGCCGCCATCCGACGGGTGTGGGCCTCGGTGATGCGGGTGAACATCTTGCCGACCTCGACCAGGTCGAAGCCCTGGACGCCGGACCCGCCGACCAGCAGGTTGGAGAGCGCGTCGCGCTCCGCCACCACCCGCTGGGCCTGGCTGAGCGCCTCGCCCATCAGCCGGCGGCCCCACAGCGCGAGGCGGCCGCCGACCCGCGGGTCCTCCTCGATGGCCTGCCGCACCCGCTCCACGGCGAACTCGGCGTGCCCGGTGTCGGCCATCACCTTCAGCACCAGCTCGCGGGTGTCGTCGTCCAGCCGGACGGCCACCTCGCGGTAGAAGTCGGTGGCGATCGCGTCGCCCACGTACGCCTTGACCAGGCCCTCCAGCCAGTCGGACGGCGCCGTCAGCCGGTGGAAGGCCTCCAGCGGCTCCACGAACGGGGTCATCACCTCGGTCGGGTCCGCCCCGACCTCGGTCAGCCGGTCGTGCAGCTGCTGGTAGTGCTGGAACTCCGCGGACGCCATCCGGGCCAGCGCGGCCTTGTCGACCAGGGCGGGCGCGAACTTCGCGTCCTCCGCCAGCCGCTCGAACGCGCTCAGTTCGCCGTAGGCCAGTGCGCCGAGCAGGTCGAGCACCGCGGCCCGGTAGCCCGGGTCGGCCGAGCAGGCCGCCCAGTCGCCGATCGAGGTGACATCGCCAGATTCCTGAGACTCCATGGCTCGCCACCCTAGCCGGGCCGGTCGGGAACGGAGTAAGGCGCGTCACGTGTTCGAGTGGTCGCGCCCCTGTATGGTGGTAGTGAGGCCTGGTGTGATCGCGCGGCCCGCCACTGGTGGCAGGCCGCGCAGACGTGCACAGCACAGACATCGCACGGACACCGCATCCGGCCCTCACGTACGCGGATGCCCGGTCGGAGAGCCGATCGGCTCCGACCTTGGCCCGGACTTCGGGCCCAGGCACCGCATCAGTGGCCGAGCGAGGGCCGCCGCGGACCGCGCCGCCCGGCGCAGGTCCCGCGCCAGCCCCTCACGGGAATCCTCCCCGGCGCCGCCGACGACGCCCCGCGACGGGGCGCCCGCCAGCCGCCCAGGGGCGGGCGCGGTTGTGCGTCCCGACGCAGTCGCAGGGCCGAAGGCCCCGAACGCGCGACGGGCCGCCCGCTGCACCTGACTCGCTCTCGGCCCCCACCATGGAAGAGGCAGCACCCTGTCCACCACCGAGACCCCCAAGACCACTTTCCGGGATCTGGGCATCCTTCCGGAGACCGCCGAGGCCCTCGAGTCCGTCGGTATCGTCCACCCCTTCCCGATCCAGGAGATGACCCTGCCGGTCGCGCTGACCGGCCACGACGTCATCGGCCAGGCCAAGACCGGCACCGGCAAGACCCTCGGCTTCGGCCTCCCCCTCATCGAGCGGGTGGTCGTGCGCGCAGACGTGGACGCCGGCCGCGCCACCGAGGACGACCTCTCCGAGAGCCCGCAGGCGCTCATCGTGGTGCCCACCCGCGAGCTGTGCACCCAGGTCACCAACGACCTGCAGACCGCCGGCAAGGTCCGCAACGTCCGCGTCCTCGCGGTCTACGGCGGCCGCGCCTACGAGCCGCAGGTCGAGGCGCTGCAGAAGGGCGTCGACATCGTCGTCGGCACCCCGGGCCGCCTGCTCGACCTGGCCGGCCAGCGCAAGCTGGACCTCTCCAAGGTCCGCTCGCTGGTCCTCGACGAGGCCGACGAGATGCTCGACCTGGGCTTCCTCCCGGACGTCGAGAAGATCATCACCATGCTGCCCGCCAAGCGGCAGACCCTGCTCTTCTCGGCCACCATGCCGGGCCAGGTCATCAGCCTCGCCCGCCGCTACATGAGCCAGCCGACGCACATCCGGGCCGCCGCGCCGGACGACACCGGCGCCACCGTCGCCAACATCGAGCAGCACATCTTCCGTGCGCACTCGCTCGACAAGGTGGAGCTGGTCTCGCGGATCCTGCAGGCCGACGGCCGCGGGCTGGCGATGATCTTCTGCCGGACCAAGCGCACCGCCGCCGACGTCGCCGAGCAGCTCACCAAGCGCGGCTTCGCGGCCGGCGCCGTCCACGGCGACCTCGGCCAGGGCGCCCGCGAGCAGGCCCTGCGGGCCTTCCGCAACGGCAAGGTCGACGTGCTGGTCTGCACCGACGTCGCGGCCCGCGGCATCGACGTCGAGGGCGTCACCCACGTCATCAACTACCAGTGCACCGACGACGAGAAGACCTACCTGCACCGCATCGGCCGCACCGGCCGGGCCGGCGCCTCCGGCACCGCGGTCACCCTGGTCGACTGGGACGACATCCCGCGCTGGCAGCTGATCAACAAGGCGCTGGACCTGCCGTTCAACGAGCCGGAGGAGACCTACTCCACCTCGGCCCACCTGTACGAGCTGCTCCGGATCGCCCCGGGCACCAAGGGTGTCCTGCCGCGCTCCGAGCGCACCCGCGCCGGCCTGGACGCGGAGGAGGTCGAGGACCTCGGCGAGACCGGAGGACGCGGCTCCCGCGGCCGCGGCGGCCGTTCGGCGGCCCCCGCCGCCCCGGCCGCCGAGCCGGCCGAGAAGCCGGCCCGCCGCAACCGTGAGCGCCGCCGCACCCGCGGCGGTGCGAGCGCGGCGGAGGCCGCCACCGCCGAGGCCGTGGCTCCCGCCGCACCCGCCGCACCCGTCGAGGGGGAGGGCGATGCGGCTCCGCGTCGCCGTCGCCGTCGCACCCGCGGCGCAGCCGATGACGCTGCCGCTCCGGTGCAGGCCGCGGGCGCCGTCGCCGTCGCGGTGGAGGCCCCGGCCGAGCCGGCGGCCGCCGAGACCGTGCCGGCGCCGCGTCGGCGGACCCGCACCGCGGCCGCCAAGCCGGCCGCCGAGGTCGCCGAGGTCGGCGAGGCTCCGGCCGCCGAGGCCGTCGCGACCACGCCGGCCCCGCGGCGACGGACCCGCAAGGCCGCCGCCACCGCCCCCGAGGCGGGTGCGGAGACCGCTGCCCCCGAGGCGGCCGCGGACGGCGAGGCGGCTCCGCGTCGCCGGACCCGCGCCCGGCGCCCGGCGGCCACCGCCGAGGCCGTCCAGGAGAGCTGAGACACCCCGCACCGGAGGGCGGGCCCGCACGATCGGGCCCGCCCTCCGGCATGCCCGGACGCGGCTCCCCACCCCGGGGCTGCCCGCCCCTGCGGGCCTGTTCTCCTGGCGGGGGTCGGGCGCCCTAAGCTCGGAGGACGAATCCACTTGCGCCGTCTGGAGCCCTTCGCGATGAGCACTCCGCAGTTCCTGACCCTGCCCGGCTGTGCCCGTGCGCTGCGGCTGGAGACCGCGCGCGGCGAGTTCGCCGCGCTGCTGGCCGAGCCGGCGGGGGCGGTGCGGGGCACGGCCCTGCTGGTGCCCGGGTTCACCGGCAGCAAGGAGGACTTCATCGCGCTGCTGGAGCCGCTGGCGGCGGCCGGCTGGCGGGTGGCGGCGGTCGACCAGCGCGGCCAGCACGAGACGGGCGGCCCGGCCGACCCGGAGGCGTACCGGATCGGGGAGCTGGCCCGGGACGTGCGGGCGCTGTCGGCGGTGCTGGCCGACCGCGGGCCGCTGCACCTGCTCGGCCATTCGTTCGGCGGGCAGGTGGTGCGGGAGGCCGTGCTGGACGTCCGCGGGCCGCTGCCCTGGCAGTCGCTGACCCTGCTGTCCTCCGGGCCCGGCGCCATCGACCCGGCCGAGGCGGCCCGCACCAAGCTGCTGCTGGACGTGCTGCCGGCGATGGACCTGGAGGCGATCTGGCAGGTCATGAAGCAGATGGAGGAGGGCAGCGGGGCCGGTCCCGCGCCGCGGCCGGAGATCGCCGAGTTCCTGCACCGCCGGTGGGTGTCGAACGTGCCGCAGGCGCTGGCCGCGATGGGCGAGCACCTGGTGGCGGCGCCGGACCGGGTCGCCGAGCTCGCCGCGGTGCCGCTGCCGGTCCAGGTGGTGTCGGGTGTGCGCGACTACGCCTGGCCGGTCGAGGAGCAGGCCGCGATGGCCCGGCGCCTGGGCGCCCCGTACACCGCGGTGCCTGACGCCGGGCACTCCCCCAACGCCGAGCAGCCCGCCGCGACGGCCGCCGCGCTGGCCGCCTTCTGGGCCTGACCTCGCCCTTCCGGGCCTGACCCCGCCGTGCCCGCCCGGCCCGGCGGGTAAAGCACGGGACAAAATTCTTTAGCTCGGGTAATATTTGACTCTGTCCGGGAATCGTTGCGCCACGAGCCCCGTTGCCCTTCACGGCGGTAAGCGCCGAAACCAGGACTTTACGGACGGGCAACCGGTAGGAATCAGCGGTGCTGCACTGTGGACCCATGAGGCACTGTCGCCTCGGTCGCGCAGGCCGCACGGCGCGCGAGGGGGGACCATGCGAGCAGCAGCAGCCGGACGACAGACCCAGCAGGAGCCGGCCGACGACCCCGTGGTCGGCGGCCTGCCGCAGCCGCCGCGCCCCACGGGGCGAGGAAGGGAGAGGCCCATGCGTTTCGAGATCCTCCGACTGGACGACGCCTCCGGTGTCGCCACCGACCGACTGATCGTGGACGCCGACACCGTCGGCCAGTACGTGAAGGATGCCGCCGCGACCGGCGAGCGCCTGTACATCCGGCCGTGCAAGAACGTGTGAGCGGCGGCGGACCGGCCTCCGCCGGGTCCGACGCCCCGAGATCGCACTGACGCCCCGTCATCCCCGAGTGTGGACGACGGGGCGTCAGTGCGTCCCCGTGGCACCCGGTGCGACCAGGGTGGTGTTTGCCGCCGCCCGGGACGGGACATTTCCCAACGGGGCCGCACAGCCCCGACGCGAGGCACCCCGTACGGGTGATCGTCCTTGACGCGGCGGTCCGGAGGGAGGAGCGTTGTCGGCTATGAGGGGCGAGCCCAGCTGCCCGAGGTGCGCCGGTCGGGTCCGCGCCCCCGGTCTCTTCTCCGACACCTGGCAGTGCGACCAGCACGGTGCGGTCCACCCGATGCAGCCGGTGCTGCCGCCCAGCGTCGAAGCCCTGAACGTCGCCGTGGCCCGCTCGCAGGTCCCGGTCTGGCTGCCGTGGCCGCTGCCGGTCGGCTGGCTGTTCACCGGGATCGCGCACGTCGGTGACGACCTCTCGGGTGCCCGGGCGACGGCCGTCGCCTGCGCCGGCCCGGCCCCGCTCGGCGGGTTCGGCGAGCTGGTCCTCGTCGCGGAGGAGCTGGGGGTCGGCCTCGGCGCCCGCTACGCCGGGCTGGACGGCCCCGACCCCGGCGAGACCGTCTCGCTGTACAAGCCGGCCGACGCCAAGCTGATGGCGGCCGGCCGCCCGACACCGATGTTCCACGTGCCCGACGCGCCGGTCGACCGCGCGGTGTACGTCGGCGAGGCCCGCGGGCTCTGGCTCTGGGCGGTCGCCTGGCCCGAGCAGTCGGCACTGCTGATGCACGACGAGCTCGTCCTCACCGACCTCCGGGACGCCGGCGCGGAGCTCGGCCTGCTGCCCTGCGGCGCGCTGACCCCCCGCCTGCTGGGCTGAGCCGCCCGGCCGCCCCCACCGCGGGCGGTTTGCCGCCCGGGCCCCGGCGGCCGGGGCTGGCGCACTAGGCTGGGCCGGGCCAGCACCAGCCCCGACCGGCCCCTGGAGCCTCTCCCGTGCGCATCGACCTGCACGCCCACAGCAACGCCTCCGACGGCACCGACAGCCCGGCCGAGCTGGTCGCTGCGGCCGTCGCGGCCGGGCTGGACGTGGTCGCCCTGACCGACCACGACACGGTGGCCGGGCACGCCGAGGCGGCCGAGGCCGTCCGCGGCACCGGCCTGACGCTGGTGCCGGGCGCCGAACTCTCCTGCCACGTCGACGGCATCAGCATGCATCTGCTGGCGTACCTCTTCGACCCGGCGGAGCCGGCCTTCGCCGCCGAGCGGGAGCTGGTCCGCACGGACCGGTTCCGGCGCGGCCGGGCGATCGTGGAGCGCTGCCGCGAGCTGGGCGCGCCGATCAGCTGGGAGCAGGTCGAGCGGATCGCCGGTTCCGGCTCGGTGGGCCGCCCGCACATCGCCAGCGCCCTGGTCGAGGCGGGCGTGGTGGCCACGGTCTCCGACGCCTTCACCGCCGAGTGGCTGGCCAACGGCGGCCGGGCGGACGTCCGCAAGCACGAGACGGACCCGGTCACCGCCGTCCGGCTGGTGCGGGCGGCGGGCGGCGTCCCGGTGTTCGCGCACCCGGGCGCGGTCAAGCGCGGCCGCACCGTCTCCGACCGGGTGATCGCCGATCTGGCGGCGGCCGGCCTCGGCGGCCTGGAGGTCGACCACACCGACCACGACGAGCCGACCCGGGACCACCTGCGCGGCCTGGCCGCCGAACTGGGCCTGTTCACCACCGGCTCCTCGGACTACCACGGGCACCGCAAGACCGTCCGGCTGGGCGAGTACACCACCGACCCGGCCGCGTACGAGCGGTTGCTCGGCCAGGCGACCGGCGCGGCACCGATCAAGGGCTGACCCCGCCCGCGATCGGATCGGCGACCCTCGGCAGGCGCGCCGCGGCGGCACGGAACGGTCCACAACCGGACAATTCACCCATGGATGTCAGGGTGTTCGGGTCGCTGTTCGTGACCCTGTTCGTGATCATGGACCCGCCGGGCACCATCCCGATCTTCCTGGCGCTCACCTCGGGGCGGACGCACCGGGTGCAGCGGCGGATGGCCTGGCAGGCGGCGCTGGTCGCGCTCGGGGTGATCACCTGCTTCGGACTGTTCGGCCAGCAGATCCTCGACTACCTGCACGTGTCGATCCCCGCGCTGCAGGTGTCCGGCGGCATCCTGCTGCTGCTCATCGCGCTGGACCTGCTGACCGGCAAGATCGAGGAGCCGACCCAGACCAAGGACGTCAACGTGGCGCTCGTGCCGCTGGGGACACCGCTGCTGGCCGGCCCGGGCGCGATCGTCGCGGTGATCCTCGCGGTGCAGACGGCGGACCGCGCCGCGCAGTACGCGGCGGTGTGGGCGGCCATCGTGGCGATCCACGTGGTGCTCTGGCTGACGATGCGGTTCTCGCTGGTGATCATCCGCATCATCAAGGACGGCGGTGTGGTTCTCATCACACGCCTGTCCGGCCTGCTGCTGTCGGCGATCGCGGTGCAGCTGGTCGCGAACGGCGTCTTCGCCTTCATCGCCTCCTACACCTGACCGCCCGTCGGCCGGGCCCCGGTCAGTCCAGCGGGACGCCCCGGCGGTTCGGGTCGCGCAGGTCGGTGCCGTACCGCAGCCAGCGCTCCTCGAGCGCGGCGGCGCCCTGCACCCGCTTGTGCGCGGCCTCGTTCGGGGTCATCGGGAGCAGCGGCAGGAAGCGCACCGGCTCGGCCGGTTCGGCGAGTTCGACGTCCTCGACCAGGCCGCCCGGTTCGGCCACCAGGACGGAGGTGAACGGTGCGCCCTCCCACAGCGGGGAGCCGAGGTCGAGCGAGCCGCCGGGGGCCACCACCAGGCCTTCGACCTGCGGCGTCGCGGCGAAGGTGGCGAGCGCGCGGAGCACGTCGTCGCGCCCTTCGCGGACGGTGAGCACCAACTCGGCGCGGGGCCCGCGCACCGGGTCGGCGACCGCCGCGGTGGGATCGGCCATCGGGCTCACGGCCATGCCGAGGGTGGCGTAGCGGACGAGTCCGTCGGCGTCCGGGCCGAAGCGCAGCACCTCGATCCGCTCGGTGCCGAGGAAGGTGACCGAGGCCCGGCCGCTGCTCTCGCCGAAGGTGGTGAGCAGGCGCGCCTCGACGGCTGCCAGCACGGCCGCGCGGGTGAGTTCCGCGGAGCCGCCGGAGGAGTCGGAGAAGTCGCCGAACAGCGGGAAGTCGTGGGCCATGCACGCGACCTTAGCGCCCGGGGAGTTGTCGGTTCGCGCACACCCCGGCGGCGGCACGCCGACAACTGTTAGTGTGGGGGGCTGGCTACCGGGGATGCTGATCCTCGGGGCCGCGGCATGAAGGAGGTGGTTGCGGTGGATACCAGCCGACCATGCAGTACCGGCAGCTCTGCCCGGCCTGTCCTTCTCCGCCGCACCCACCCCTGACGAGGTAGTTGAGGCGGCGTCACACCCGGCCGGGAGAGCACCTTCCCGGGAGCCGAGGCGCCCAAACCGAACTCTCGCCGATTCGCGGCGGATTCTTGGTGAGCGCCGGCGCGGCCCGGGACGTCCATCGGTGTTCCTCGCCGTCGCACCACGGCCGTCACCGCCTGCCGTGCGGCGGTTCCTGCCTCAGGAGCCTGCCATGTCGATGATCAACAACCTGCGTGCGGCCGTTCGTCCGCACCGCCGCCGCGACACCTCCTTCGACGCCCTCCGCCCGGGCCACGCCCCGTCGGCCGTGGTCGACTGCGCCGTCTACCAGGGCGGCAAGCGGGTCGGCGAGAGCTGCAGCCCGCGCGAGGCCGTGGCGCGGGTCAAGCTGTGCCGTCAGCAGGACACCGGGTCGTTCAGCTGGATCGGTCTGCACGAGCCCACCGAGGCCGAGTTCGAGGGCATCGCGCAGCGCTTCGGCCTGCACCCGCTGGCCGTCGAGGACGCGGTGCACGCGCACCAGCGGCCCAAGGTCGAGCGGTACGACGACGTGCTGTTCGCGGTCTTCAAGACGATCCGCTACGTCGAGCACGACCAGCTCACCCCGACCAGTGAGGTCGTGGAGACGGGCGAGCTCATGGTCTTCGTCGGCCAGGACTTCGTCATCACCGTCCGGCACGGCGGCCACGGTTCGCTGAAGGAGCTGCGGCGCCGACTGGAGGGCGACGCCGATGGTGCCGGCCTGCTGGCCAAGGGCCCGTCCGCGGTGCTGCACGCGATCGCCGACCACGTGGTCGACAACTACCTGCTGGTCGCGGACCGGCTGCAGAACGACGTCGACGAGGTGGAGTTCGACGTCTTCACGGCCAAGGCCGGCCGCGGCGCCGATGTCGGCCGGGTGTACCAGCTCAAGCGCGAGGTGCTGGAGTTCAAGCGGGCGGTGGCGCCGCTGCTGCGTCCGATGCAGCTGCTCTCCGAGCCGATCCAGCGGCTGATCGACCCGGACATCCAGAAGTACTTCCGTGACGTCGCCGACCACCTGGCCCGGGTCACCGAGCAGGTGCACGGCTTCGACGAGCTGCTGAACTCGCTGCTCCAGGCCAACCTGGCGCAGGTGTCGGTGGCGCAGAACGAGGACATGCGCAAGATCACCGCCTGGGCGGCGATCTTCGCGGTGCCGACCATGATCACCGGCATCTACGGCATGAACTTCGACTACATGCCGGAGCTGCACCACAAGTACGGCTATCCGATGGTGCTGGGCAGCGTCGTGGTGATCTGCATCGCCATGTACCGCGGGTTCCGGCGCAACGGGTGGCTCTGACGCCCGGTCGGACCGGGGCGTCCCGGCCCGTGGTCAGCCGCGCCCGTCGCGGCCGCCCCGGGCGACCAGCACCAGCCCCAGCAGGATCAGGCCGACCGCCGGGTACGCGGCCACCGGCGGCCACTGGCCGAGCCAGACGGCCGCGATCAGGGCCGCGCCCGGGGTCTCCAGCAGGATCGCCGTCGAGGTGACCGAGGGGCCCAGGGTGCGGACGACCCGGTTGCTCAGCGAGTGGCCGAGCAGCTGGGCGGCCACCATCAGCAGCACGATCTGCCACCAGACCCCGGCCGGCCAGCCCGAGAGCGGGGTGCCGGCCACCAGGCAGACGCCGAGCAGGGCGATTGCCGTGGTGGTGTAGCAGACCAGGGTGTAGGCGGTGGTGCTGACGGTCCGCCGGACCTCGGCGCCGAGCAGCACGTAGCCCGCGGCGGCGGCGCCCGCGCCGAGCGCCAGCGCGTCGCCGAGCAGCGCCCGCGGGGAGAGCGACAGGTCGACGCCGGTGAGCACCAGCACGCCCGCGAAGGCGACCGCCACACCGATCCGCACCAGCCGCGGCGCCCGCTCGCCCATCAGCCGCAGCAGCAGGATGGTCCACAGCGGGGTGGTGGTGACCAGCGCGGTCGCCGAGGCCACCGAGGTCATCCGCAGGCTGGGCATCCAGAGCGCGAAGTGCACGGCCAGCAGCACGCCGGCGGCGACGGCGAGCAGCAGCGCCCGCCGGCCGATGCCGCGCAGCTCGGTGCGGTGCCGCAGCAGCGCGTACGGGCCGAGGACGCCGACCGACATGAAGTTGCGCCAGAAGGCGATGGCCAGCGGCGGGGCGGCGGTCGCGCTGATCAGCGGGGCGGAGAGCGAGATGCCGGCGATCGAGACGGCGAGCAGCATCAGGTCCAGCCGCGGCAGCGCGGGCCGGCCCGGGGCGGGGGCGGGACGGAGCTCCGCGGGGGCGGCGGTGGCGGCGGGCCGGGCGGACACGGCTCTCCTTCGAACGGACGGGTGCGACCGTCCTACCGTAAGGCCTCAAATGCCGTCATGGCGCTGTCGTTCCGGGGGATGGGACGAACCGCCGAGCGGCCTCGGGCCGACGGCCCGGCAGGCCGTACGCTGTGGCCATGGAGCGTACGACGACCCCTGCCGAGGACTTCCTGGACCGCGCCCTGTTGGAGGAGGCGGCGAAGAAGTCCGGCCTGCTCTGGGTCCGCCCGGAGGGCCTGCCGCACGGCCGGGCGCTCTGGCACGCCTGGCACGACGGCGCCGTGGTGGTGGTCGGTGACGGCGGCGAGCAGCCGCTGCACGGCCTGACGGCCGGGGCCCGCGCCGAGGTGACCGTCCGCAGCAAGGACAAGGGGGGCCGGCTCACCGGCTGGCTCGCCGCCGTCACTGAGCTCGCCCCGCACAGCGAGGCCTGGCAGGGCGCCGTCGAGGAGCTCCGGTCCAAGCGCCTCAACGCCCCCGACACCGACACCATCGGCGACCGCTGGGCCCGCGAGTGCCGGGTGCTCCGGCTGGAGCCCACCGGCCCGCTCACCGAGCGCCCCGGCACCATGCCGGACGGCTCGCACGCCGCCGTGCCGCTGCCGACCGGCGCCACCACCCGCCGCCCGATCCCGGCCGGCCTGCCCAAGCTGCTGCTGGGCCGCCGCAAGGGCTGACACCCCTCATGACAACCCGCTGACACCCCGCCGCCGGGCCGGTCTGACGCGCCGGGCGGCGGCGGGCCACCGGCGGGCTCCGGTCGACTCCCCCGGGTAGCCTTGGCGCCGGAGGACGCGCCGGACCCAGCCGTGCGGGCGACAGCGCGACCGGCCGCCGGCGGTGCCGCGGCCGCACCGTCACCAGCATCGCCCGCGCCCCGCGGGCCCGTCCGGAGAGAGGGAGCCGATGGCAGGCGCAGGCAGCCGGGTCTTCATCTCGCACCTCTCCGGCCTCCCGGTGTTCGACCCCAACGGCGACCAGGTGGGCCGGGTCCGCGACGTGGTCGTCTCGCTGCGGATCGGCGGCCGCCCGCCCCGGGTGCTCGGCCTGGTCGTCGAGGTGATCGGCCGCCGCCGGATCTTCCTGCCGATGACCCGGGTGACCAGCCTGGAGTCCGGCCAGGTGCTCGCCACCGGTGTCATCAACCTGCGCCGCTTCGAGCAGCGCCCCTCCGAGACCCTCGTCCTCGCCGAGCTGCTCGACCGCACCGTCGTCCGGACGAAGACCGACGAGGAGGTCACCGTCCTGGACGTCGCCATGGTGCAGGCCCGCCTGCGCGAGTGGGAGGTCCGCAAGGTCTTCGTCCAGGTCGGCCGGGTCGGCCGGCTGCGCAAGGCCCGCGGTGAGACGCTCACCCTCGACTGGTCGGAGCTCACCGGCTTCTCCCTCGCCGAGGAGGGCCAGGGCGCGGCCAACCTGCTCGCCACCTTCGAGCAGCTCCGCCCGGCCGACCTCGCCAACGTCATGCACCACCTGTCGGCGAAGCGCCGCGCCGAGGTGGCCGCCGCCCTCGACGACGACCGGCTCGCCGACGTCCTGGAGGAGCTGCCCGAGGACGACCAGATCGAGATCATCGGCAAGCTCAAGGAGGAGCGCGCGGCCGACGTCCTGGAGGCGATGGACCCGGACGACGCCGCCGACCTGCTCTCCGACCTCCCCGAGGAGGACGCCGAACGGCTGCTGCGCCTGATGGAGCCGGAGGACGCCGCGTCGGTGCGCCGCCTCCTCTCCTACGAGGAGGACACCGCCGGCGGCCTGATGACCACCGAGCCGATCGTGCTGGAGCCGGACGCCACCGTCGCCGAGGCCCTCGCCCGGGTGCGGATCGCCGAGAACAAGCCCGCCCTGGCCGCGCAGGTCTACGTCTGCCGCCCGCCCAACGAGACGCCGACCGGCAAGTACCTGGGCACCGTGCACTTCCAGCGGCTGCTGCGCGAACCCCCGTTCACCCTGGTCGGCTCGCTGGTCGACGACGACCTCGACCCGTTGCCGCCGGACACCCCGCTGCCGTTGGTCACCAGCTACCTCGCCGCCTACAACCTGGTCGCCGCGCCGGTCGTCGACGAGGCCGACCACCTGGTGGGCGCCGTCACCGTGGACGACGTGCTGGACCACCTGCTGCCCGAGGACTGGCGCGAGGCGTCCCTGCACGCGGCCGAGAGCGAGACCGTCCATGGATGACCGCAAGAGCCGCCGCGACGACAGCCCCCGCCAGCGCATCCAGGGCGAGCTGCGGGAGCTGCGGCAGCTGCGCGAGCTCCGGGCCCGCGAGGGCGTCCGCCCGCAGCGGCCCGAGGGCGGCACCGGACGCAGCCGGCTCGACCAGCCGCGCACCGGCCGGCGCGGCCTCATCCCGATGCCGACCTACGACCCGGAGGCCTTCGGCAAGCTCTCCGAGCGGATCGCCCGCTTCCTCGGCACCGGGCGCTTCATCGTCTGGATGTCCGTCGTCATCGTCGCCTGGGTGGTCTGGAACACGCTGCTGCCGTCGGCCGTCCGCTTCGACGAGTACCCCTTCATCTTCCTCACCCTGATGCTCTCGCTGCAGGCCTCGTACGCGGCGCCGCTGATCCTGCTCGCGCAGAACCGCCAGGACGACCGGGACCGCGTCAACATGGAGCAGGACCGCGCCCGCAGCGACCGGAACATCGCCGACACCGAGTACCTGACCCGCGAGGTCGCGGCGCTGCGGCAGGGCCTCGGCGAGGTCGCCACCCGGGACTTCGTGCGCTCCGAGCTGATGGCGCTGCTCAAGGAGCTGGACGACCGGCGGGAGAGTCGCGACCTGGTGTGAGCCCGGTCCTGCCGGGGCCCTTCGGGCGCGGTGACCTCGTGTGACGGGCGGCACGCTACCGGCGAGTCGGGGGCCGCTCCCGGCGCCGTACCATCAAGGCATGGCCAACGAGACCGAGATTGCCGCAGGCGTGACGGAGGAGTCCGTCCGCAAGGCGCTGGCGACCGTCCACGACCCGGAGATCAACCGCCCGATCACCGAGATCGGCATGGTGAAATCCGTCGAGATCGCCGAGGGCGGCGCCGTGAAGGTCGGCGTGTACCTCACCGTCTCGGGCTGTCCCATGCGCGAGACGATCACCAACCGGGTCACCGAGGCCGTCGCCAAGGTGCCGGGCGTCACCGGTGTCGAGGTCGAGCTCGACGTGATGAGCGACGAGCAGCGCAAGGAGCTCTCGCAGCTGCTGCGCGGCGGTGCGCCCGAGCGCGAGATCCCGTTCGCCAAGCCGGGCACGCTGACCCGGGTCTACGCGGTCGCCTCCGGCAAGGGTGGCGTCGGCAAGTCCTCGGTGACCGTGAACCTGGCGGCCGCGATGGCCGCCGACGGCCTCAAGGTCGCCGTCGTGGACGCCGACATCTACGGCCACAGCATCCCGCGGATGCTGGGCGTCGAGGGCCGGCCCACCCAGGTCCAGGACATGATCATGCCGCCGTCGGCGAACGGCGTGAAGGTCATCTCGATCGGCATGTTCACCCCGGGCAACGCCCCGGTGGTGTGGCGCGGCCCGATGCTGCACCGCGCCCTGCAGCAGTTCCTCGCGGACGTGTACTGGGGCGACCTGGACGTCCTGCTGCTGGACCTGCCGCCCGGCACCGGCGACATCGCGATCTCGGTCGCCCAGCTGGTGCCCAACGCCGAGATCCTCATCGTCACCACCCCGCAGATGGCCGCCGCCGAGGTCGCCGAGCGGGCCGGCACCATCGCCCTGCAGACCCACCAGAAGATCGTCGGCGTCATCGAGAACATGTCGGGCATGCCCTGCCCGCACTGCGACGAGATGATCGACGTCTTCGGCACCGGCGGCGGCCAGACCGTCGCGGACGCGCTCACCCGCAGCGTCGGCGCGACCGTGCCGGTGCTCGGCTCGATCCCGATCGACGTCCGCCTCCGCGAGGGCGGCGACGACGGCCGGCCGGTCGTCCTCTCGAACCCGGAGTCCCCGGCCGGCGCCGCCCTGCGCTCCGTCGCCGGCAAGCTCGGCGGCCGCCAGCGCGGCCTGTCCGGCCTCTCCCTCGGGCTCACCCCGAAGAACAAGTTCTGATCACAGCCGCAACGCCGCGAAGGGGCGCGTGGGGAGGTCTCCCCACGCGCCCCTTCGCGCTTGCCGTGCTCAGCGGCCGTTGTAGACGGTGAGGTCGGGGACGGTGGTGAAGCCGACTCCGTAGGCGCTGATGCCGCGGCCGTAGGCGCCGAGCAGGACGCCCGGGGCCTCTCCGGCCAGCACCCAGCCGTACTCGGACTCGCGGTAGCGGAAGGGCTGCGGGAGGCCGTTCACCGGCAGGGTGAGCGCGGACCAGCCCGGGCCCTCCAGGTCGTCGGCGAGGTCCCAGGCGAGGGCGGTCTGCTGGTCGAGCCAGTCCTGCCGCAGCGAGCGGTCGAGCTGGCCCGGCGGCACGGTGGCGATCAGGCCGGAGCCGGCCACCCAGGCGGCCGAGGAGGCGGAGGTCGCCTCCAGCATGCCGGTGTCGTCGGCGCTGCGGCGGCCGGGGCGGCGGGCGACGGTCACCACGACGGCGAAGCGCCCGGCCTCCCGGGACTCGTACGGTCTGGCGGGCTCGTCGCCGTGGCCGAGCGAGCCGTAGTCGGTGCCGGCACCCTGCCCGGCGCGGCCCGCACCGGCCGGGGACAGCCAGCGGCGGCCCGTCCAGCCCTCGTCGAGCCCGTACCAGGGGAAGTCCGCCTCCAGGTAGGGCGCCAGCGGGTCGACGGGCCCGGCCTGTGCCCCCACCACGGGCGCCGTCCGCCCGCCCGGGGCGACCGTGTCGCCCACTCGGCTCGTCACGTCCATCGCCGGCCTCCTCCATGCACCTGTGTTCTGCGGCGGCGTTCCATGGTGGCGCACCGGGCGCGCCGCCGCGGGGCGGTCGGGCCGCCGACACGTCGTGGCGTGACCGACGGCACAACGCAACTGCCGTGCGGTCAACCTGAACACCATAGCGGCGCGGACGCCGACGCCCCGCCCGGCGAATCTGCCCGGGCGGGGCGCTAGGGGTGTGCGGCGGCGCTCGGCCGCGTCAGGTGGCGTCCAGGTCGAACGGCGGGCGCTCACCGGCGGCGAGCGGCGCACCCGTCTCGGCGGGCGCGCTCTTGTTGAGGTCGGCCGCGCCGGCGACCCGCCGCGGCGGCTCGTCGTTGAGGGCGGACTTGAAGTCGAGGCCGTCCTTGAGCTCCTTGAAGCCCAGCGGGTCCTCGTTGCCGCCCATCAGCTGCTTGCGGACGAAGGTCTTCGGGTGCAGGTCGGTGAACTCGAAGTCCTGGAACTCCGGGCCCAGCTCGCTGCGGATGTCGTCCTTGGCACTGTCCGCGAAGGACCGCACCTTGCGGATGAAGCCCATGGTGTCCTGGATCAGCTTCGGCAGCTTGTCCGGCCCGAAGATCACGATGGCCATGACGGCCAGCGCAACGACCTCCAGTGGGCCTATGTCACTGAACACGTACGCTCCCAGCTCCTGATGGACCGACCCGACGAGCTCGGCGGCAGCCGTCGCCACCAGGGTAATGGCCGCCGGCCGGTCTGTGACCCCACCACCTGCGGAATGCGGTCCAGACCACCCGACGGCCGAGTGCGTGCGCCCTAACGGAGCAGGTTGTGCGGGCCGAGCCGCGTCACATCGGAGCCGGCCGAGCCGGCCGAGTCGGGCTGCGGGAGCTGGCCGGGCGGCACCGGGGCCAATGCCGGGACCATCGGGAAGTCGGCCGGCAACTGGGCGGTGAGCGGGACTGCGGCGCCGCCGGGGTTGCTCACCGGACTGACCCGGCTGCCGTGCTGCTCCTCGCCGCCGACGGCCGAGGGGCCGCCCACGCCGCCCAGGGTGACCGCGGCCACCGAGAAGGCGCCGGCGGCGGCGAACACGAAGCGGCGGCCGAACGGTGTCGACCCCGGCCGGGCCGCGGCCGCGGCGGGCTCGGGCAGCATGCCCGGGCGGCCGCCGGAGGGCTGCACCGCCCGGCGCCCGCGGGGCTCGGTCAGGCTGCGCAGCGCGGCGGCCGGGCGGGCCGCGGAGGGCACCAGGGAGAGCCGGTTGCCCGGCATCGACAGCATCGGGCGGCCGGCCCGCGGGTCGACCCCGGGGATCGGGCTCTGTGCGCCGAGCGCGCCCGAGCCGAAGGAGGCGCCGGCGCCGCGGCCGAAGGAGCCGCCGGTGAGCCGGCTGCCGCCGAACGTGCCGGGGGAGGCCGGTACGGAGGTGCCCGCGCCGGGGCCGTCGCCGTTCTCGTCCTCGGGCAGGGCGGCGACCGCGAGCAGCCGGGCCATCAGCATCGAGGAGGGGCCGGGGGTGTCGGTGCGGGTCAGCAGGTGCTTGACCGCGCGGCCCTCGTCGGCCTCGGCGAGGCAGTCGGGGCAGGTCGCGAGGTGGGCCTGGACGCGCTCGCGGGAGTCGTGGCCGAGTTCGCCGTCGAGGTAGGCGGAGAGGCGGTCGCCGAGATGGTGCTCCTCCGCGGGCTCGGCGGGGCGCACCGCGACGGCCCGCGGCGCGGCGGGCTCGGCGACGGACCGCTCGGCCGGCTCGGCAGGGGCCTGCGGGTGGTCTGCACGGCGGCCGAGCTGGGCCCAGGAGGGGCCGCGGCGGGACCGGCCGGTCGGCTCCGGGCCGCTCTGGTGGGCGCCGGCGTTCACGAGCCCCTCCGGTCCGGCCCGGCGGCGGGGCCTGTGTCGACGCCGACCGGGACGGGCTCGGCGGAGCCGCCACGGCGGACGCGGCCGGGGGCGCCGCCCGGCGCGCGGTGCTTGAGGGCGGCACGCAGGTGCGAGCGGCCGCGGTGGATCCGGCTGCGGACCGTGCCGAGCTTGACCCCGAGGGTGGCGGCGATCTCCTCGTAGGAGAGGCCCTCGATGTCGCACAGCACGACGGCGGCGCGGAACTCGGGGGCGAGGGTGTCGAGCGCCTGCTGGACGTCGGCGTCGAAGTGGGTGTCGCTGAAGTGCTGGGCCGGGCTGGGCTCGCGGCTGGGCAGGCGCTCGGCGGCGTCCTCGGCGAGGGCGTCGAAGCGGATCCGCTGGCGGCGGCGCACCATGTCCAGGAACAGATTGGTGGTGATGCGGTGCAGCCAGCCCTCGAAGGTGCCGGGGGTGTAGGTGGAGAGCGAGCGGAAGACCCGGACGAAGACCTCCTGCGTGAGGTCCTCGGCGTCGTGCTGATTTCCCGTCAGCCGGTAGGCCAGGCGGTAGACGCGGGCGCTGTGCGCCTCGACGATCTCCTCCCAGGTCGGCGGCGTCCAGCTCTGCGCGTCGGGGCCCTCGGCGAAGGTCGCGAGCGCGGCCGGCTCGGCCGCGGCCCCGGCCGCCTCGGTGGTTGCGTCCTGGGGGGTGTGCGCGGGCTGGTTCATCACGGGCTTCGGCGTACGGGCCGACGAGGTGCCGCGGGGATACCGCTGCACAGGGACGTCGCCCTCGGCCACACCTCCTCGGTCGGCTCTTCTGCCCAGCAGGGCCACCACCATATCCACCTCGCCCGTCAGATCCGGATAAAGTGCGCGGCTCCCTCCCTCCGGCCGCCCGGCGGGCGGCGGCGGAAGGCGTCGTGCGTACCCCGATCGCCAAGTCCTGTTCCCATCAACGGCCCGCCGCCGAACGCGGTTCCCGGTCGGCCAGTAATCTGTGGCTGAAAAATGTCGACATCGGGTCGGCATCAGGCGCTCCGGAGAGGCAGCCATCACCGAGTTCGGGCCCGAGCGGGCGGCTCTCGCCGACACCTACGTCGGCGAGGACGCGGTGCTGACCTACGCCCGGGCCCAGTCCGCGCGGGCCGGAATACGCGCGATCGGGCCGAGCGGCGGCGCCTTCCTGCGGCTGCTGGCGGCGGCGCTGGACGCCAAGTCGGTCGCCGAGATCGGCACCGGCACCGGCGTCTCGGGGGTCTACCTGCTGCGCGGGATGCGGCCGGACGGCGTGCTGACGACCGTCGACACCGAGCCGGTGCGCCAGCAGTGCGCGCGGGAGGCCTATCTGGCCGCCGGGTTCGCCCCCAACCGGGCGCGCTTCATCCCGGGCCGGGCGCTCGACGTACTGCCCCGGCTCGCGGACGGCCAGTACGACCTGGTGTTCTGCGACGGCGACCCGGCCGAGTCCCGCGCCTACCTCGCAGAATCGTTGCGGCTGCTGCGGCCGGGCGGGATCGTCTGCTTCGAGGGGGTGTTCCAGGAGGGCCGGCTGGCCGAGCCCGACCAGGACGACCCGCAGACCCACGCGGTGCGCGAGCTCGTCCGGGACGTCCGGGAGAGCGACCGGCTGCTGCCCGCGCTGATGCCCGTCTCCGACGGGCTGCTCTGCGCCGTCAAGCGCTGACAGGGCGTCCGGCGGGCGGCCTCGGCCGGCGGTCCCGGGGAGCCGGGCGGCGCCGCGTCCGGGCATGGCACAGGGCCCGGATTCTGTCGCGAATCCGGGCCCTGTCGGCATCTCCAGGAGATGAGGTGAGCACCCGCTGCGGTCAGCCGCAGGCCTTCTTCAGGGCCTCGCCCAGGGCGTCCGCCTCATCGGGCGTCAGCTCCACCACCAGGCGACCGCCGCCCTCGAGCGGAACTCGCATGATGATGCCCCGCCCCTCTTTGGTGACCTCGAGCGGGCCGTCACCCGTCCGCGGCTTCATGGCCGCCATGCTCGTTCCCCTTCCTGCAACCGCTCAGCTACGTACCGGAGGTCCGTCCACCGCCGGTATCGAACGCATTGATCGGAAGCCATTATCCCGCATCCCGCCCCCCGATGACCAACATCACTCTCCGCGCAACCGTGCCCGCACCCGCCCAAACCGGCCGATCACCTGCCGAAAAGCCCCATTCCGCCGCGGCCCGGCACGACATCCGAAGGTGCGGTACCTCACACTCCCCAGCCGGCCCCGCGCTCCGTCATGCTGAGTCCGTGGCCGCGGCCACGAGCCGCGGCACCGCCGTGCCACCCACCACGACCAGGGGAGCCCTCACCCGATGTCCGACTCCGTGCTGTACGAGCTCGACGGCGGCCTGGCCGTCATCACCATCAACCGCCCGGACGCGATGAACGCGCTCGACACGGCGACCAAGGTGGCGCTGCGCGACACCGTCACCGAGGCCGCGAACGACCCGGCGGTGCGGGCCGTGCTGCTGACCGGTGCGGGCGACCGGGCGTTCTGCGTCGGGCAGGACCTGAAGGAGCACCTGGGGCTGCTGAAGCGCGCCGAGGAGACCGGCGAGGGGGCGCTGAAGACGGTCGCCGAGCACTACAACCCGCTGCTGCGGGCGCTCGCCGGGATGGCCAAGCCGACGGTGGCCGCGGTGAACGGCGTGGCGGCCGGCGCGGGCGCCGGGCTGGCCTTCGCCTGCGACTTCCGGATCGTCGCCGACACGGCCGGCTTCAACACCTCCTTCGTCGGGGTCGCGCTGACCGCCGACTCGGGCGTCTCCTGGACGCTGCCGCGGCTGGTCGGCCACGCCCGGGCCACCGAGCTGCTGATGGTGCCGCGGACGGTGAAGTCCGACGAGGCGCTCGGCCTCGGGCTCGCCACCCGGGTCGTCCCGACCGCCGAACTCGCCGCCACCGCGCGGGCCTTCGCGGCCGAGCTGGCCGCCGGTCCGACGGTCGCCTACGCCGCCGTCAAGGAGTCGTTGGCGTACGGCGCCTCGCACTCCTTCGCCGAGCTGCTGGAGAAGGAGGACGAGCTGCAGACCCGGGCCGGCGCCAGCGAGGACCACCGGATCGCCGTCCGGGCCTTCGTCGCCAAGGAGAAGCCGGACTACGTCGGGCGCTGACCCGCGGCCGCCCCGCGCGCGTGACAGTCCGCCAGGTGGTCGTCGACCAGCCCGCAGGCCTGCATCAGCGCGTAGGCGGTGGTCGGGCCGACGAAGCGGAAGCCGTGCTTCTTGAGCTCCTTGGCCAGCGCGGTGGACTCCGGGGTCACGGCCGGCACCTCGTCGAGCGTGCGGGGCGCCGGCCGGCCCGGGTCCGCGGCGAACCGCCAGACCAGTTCGTCCAGGCCGCCGGCCAGGTCGAGGGCGGCCCGGGCGTTGGCCACGGTCGCCTCGATCTTGGCCCGGTTGCGGATGATGCCGGTGTCCTGCAGCAGCCGCTCGGTGTCGGCCGGGCCGTAGCCCGCCACCGCGGCGATGTCGAAGCCGGCGAACGCCGCCCGGAAGCCCTCCCGGCGGCGCAGGATGGTGATCCAGGACAGCCCGGACTGGAAGGCCTCCAGGCTGATCCGCTCGAACAGGGCGGCGTCGCCGTGCACCGGGCGGCCCCACTCGGTGTCGTGGTAGACGCGGTAGTCGTCCGTCGACTCGCCCCAGCCGCAGCGCAGCAGGCCGTCCGGGCCGAGGACGGCGCCGGTCACGACTGCTCCCCGCCGGACTTCTTGAAGAAGTCCGCGCGCGGGTCGACCGGCTTCCCCTCCGTGCTCCCGTCCTCCGCGGCGCCCTGCTCGGCGCCCTGCTCTGCGGCCGGCGCGGGCGCGTCAGCGGGCGCGGGGGCCGGGGCCGGGGTGCCGGGCTCGACCACCGCGGCGAACGCCTCCAGGCCCGGCAGCGGCTCGTCCTGCGGCTGCCCGGGGGCGAGCTCCACGGCACCGCGCACCACGGCGGCGGCCTCCAGCTCGGCGATCCGGGTGTCGCGCAGCGTGAGCTCCGCGCCGAGCCGGTCGAGCACGTTGTCGACCTCGTCCATGCGGTAGCCGCGCAGCGCCATCGGCAGCCGCAGCTCGTCCACGTCGTGCCGGCCCAGCGGCCGGTCCTGCGGCAGCCGGGCGGCGATCCGGTCGGGCAGCGCCTCCGGAAGCGTGCCGCCGCCACCGAGCGCCACCAGCGCCGCACCGCCGACCACCACGGCCATCGCCGCCACGATCACCCAGAACACGAGCCGCCTCCGTCAGTCCCCGGCCCGCCTCCGGCAATGGTGGGATCATGGTCCCCGGACAGGCCGGGGCCCA
The DNA here is from genome assembly GCF_040686255.1 of Kitasatospora sp. NPDC085879. Classification (NCBI taxonomy): domain Bacteria; kingdom Bacillati; phylum Actinomycetota; class Actinomycetes; order Kitasatosporales; family Streptomycetaceae; genus Kitasatospora; species Kitasatospora sp. NPDC085879. The sequence continues at coordinate 149,018 of NZ_JBFBJZ010000011.1, forward strand.
TCATTGCACCCGGGCGAGCTGTGGAGGAGATTCCGGTGGCACTGCGCCTTGGCCCGCGTGAGTTCGGCGACGACGAGCTGGTGATCATGGCGATCGTCAACCGCACCCCGGACTCCTTCTTCGACCGCGGTGCCACCTTCGCCGACGAGGCCGCCTTCGCCGCCGCCGACCGCGCGATGGCCGAGGGTGCGGCGATCCTCGACATCGGCGGGGTGAAGGCCGGCCCGGGTGAGGAGGTCACCGTCGAGGAGGAGCTGCGCCGCACCGTGCCGTTCGTCGCCGAGCTGCGCAAGCGCCACCCGGAGGCGGTGATCAGCGTCGACACCTGGCGGCACGAGGTCGGCGAGGCGGTCTGCGAGGTCGGCGCCGACCTGCTGAACGACGCCTGGGGCGGCGTCGACCCGAAGCTCGCCGAGGTCGCCGCCCGGTACGACGCCGGGCTGGTCTGCACGCACGCCGGCGGCGCCGAGCCGCGCACCCGGCCGCACCGGGTCGGCTACGCGGACGTGATGGCCGACATCCTGGAGGTGACCGTGGGCCTCGCCGAGCGGGCGGTGGAGCTCGGGGTGCGGCGGGACGCGGTGCTCATCGACCCGGGCCACGACTTCGGCAAGAACACCCGGCACTCGTTGGAGGCCACCCGGCGGCTGCCGGAGATGACGGCCACCGGCTTCCCGGTGCTCGTCTCGCTCTCCAACAAGGACTTCGTCGGGGAGACCCTGGACCGGCCGGTGGACGAGCGGCTGCTGGGCACCCTGGCCACCACCGCCGTCTCGGCCTGGCTGGGTGCGCAGGTGTACCGGGTGCACCAGGTCGCCGAGACCCGCCAGGTGCTGGACATGGTCGCCTCGATCCGCGGCACCCGGCCCCCGGCGGTCGCCCGCCGGGGGCTCGCCTGACGGCTCCGGGTCAGATCCGGTCGCCGTTCGACCGGGTCTCCGCCGCGAGGATCTTCAGCACGTCCTCGACCTCGTCCACCACGTGGAAGAGGTCGAGGTCCTGCGGGGAGGCCTTGCCCTCGGCGATCAGGGTGTTCTTCAGCCAGTCGACCAGGCCGCCCCAGTACGCGGTACCGAAGAGGATCACCGGGAAGCGGGTGACCTTGCGGGTCTGCACCAGGGTGAGCGCCTCGAACAGCTCGTCCAGGGTGCCGAGGCCGCCGGGCAGGACGACGAAGCCCTGCGCGTACTTCACGAACATCGTCTTGCGGACGAAGAAGTAGCGGAAGTTCAGGCCCAGGTCGACGAACTCGTTGAGGCCCTGCTCGAAGGGCAGCTCGATGCCGAGCCCGACCGAGAGGCCGCCGGCCTCGGAGGCGCCGCGGTTGGCCGCCTCCATGGCGCCGGGGCCGCCGCCGGTGATGACGGCGTAGCCGGCCTCGGCGAGCGCCCGGCCGATGGCCACGCCGGTCGCGTACTCCGTGGAGTCGACCGGGGTCCGGGCGGAGCCGAAGACGCTGATGGCGGCCGGGAGTTCGGCGAGCGCACCGAAGCCCTCGACGAACTCCGAGGTGATCCGCAGCACCCGCCACGGGTCGGTGTGCAGCCAGTCGGTGGGGCCGGTGGTGTCCAGCAGACGCTGGTCGGTGGTGCTGGTGCCGACCTGGTCGCGGCGGAGCAGCACCGGGCCCTTCTGCTTCTCGGGCCAGGGCTTCTTGGGTGCGGGCGCGTCGACTTCTTCGGGTCCGTGCCCGTAGTGCTTTACGTCTCCAGTGCCTGTCATGACGAAACCCTACGCCCGCCGTCCGCCGAATTCGGCGAACGGCGGGTGGCGGCAGCGTGGACGTCAGGAAGCCGTCAGCCAGGCCGCCAGGCGCTCCTCGACCTCGGCGATGGCGCTGAGCGAGCAGTGCTCGTCGCGCTTGTGCGCGAGGTTCGGGTCGCCCGGTCCGTAGTTGACGGCGGGCACGCCGAGCGCGCTGAAGCGGGCGACGTCCGTCCAGCCGAACTTGGCCCGGGCCTCGCCGCCGACGGCCGCCAGGAAGGCCCGCGCGGCGGGCCGGTCGAGGCCGGGCAGCGCGCCGGGGGCGCTGTCAGTGACGCGCAGCTCGAAGCCGGCGAAGACCTCGCGGACGTGGTCGGCCGCCTGCTGCTCGCTGCGGTCCGGCGCGTAGCGGAAGTTGACCTGGACGGTGCACTCGTCGGGGATGACGTTGCCGGCCACGCCGCCGTCGATCCGGGTGGCGTTGAGGCCCTCGCGGTACTCCAGGCCGTCGATCAGCACCCGCCGCGGCTCGTACGCGGAGAGCCGGCGCAGCACCTCGACGGCCTTGTGGATGGCGTTGTCGCCGAGCCAGCTGCGGGCCGAGTGGGCGCGGGTGCCGGTGAGCACGATCTCGGCGCGCAGGGTGCCCTGGCAGCCGCCCTCGACGACCGCGCCGCTGGGCTCCATGAGGACCGCGAAGTCGGCGGCGAGCCAGTCGGGGTGCTCCGTGGCGAGGTGGCCGAGGCCGTTGCGGGAGGCCTCGATCTCCTCGCAGTCGTAGAAGACGAAGGTGAGGTCGTGGTTCGGCTCGGTGAGGGTGGCGGCGAGCCGCAGCTGCACGGCGACGCCGGACTTCATGTCGGAGGTGCCGCAGCCGTACAGCAGGTCGCCCTCCACCCGGGAGGGGAGGTTGTCGGCGATCGGCACGGTGTCCAGGTGGCCGGCGAGCAGGACCCGTTCGGCCCGGCCGAGGTTCGTCCGGGCGACGACGTTGTTGCCGTGGCGGTCGACCGTCAGGTGCGGCAGGGCCCGCAGCGCGTTCTCGACGGCGTCGGCGAGCGCCTGCTCGTCGCCGCTGACGGACGGGAAGTCGACCAGCTGCGCGGTCAGCGTGCCGCCGTCGAGGGACAGGTCGAGGGGCGTGTTCGGGCTGCTCATGGTGGTTTAGCGTATCGGTGCCGCGGCCCGCGCCGGCGGGCGGCGCAACCGCCCGGGGCCGGTCGGCCGTCGGAGTGGGTACGGTGTGCGCACAGCGAGCGAGAGGGGCAGCGGTGGCCGATGTGGCGGAGGGCGGGGCGGACGGTTCCACGGCGTCGGGGCGGCGTCGGCGGCGGCCGCGGCTGCTGCGCCGGCTGCTGATCGGCCTGGTGGCCGTGGCGCTGGTCGCGGGCCTGGTGCTGTACCTCAACCGGGACCGGCTGATCGTGCCGCCCGAGGGGTGCCGGATCAGCACCGCGGCGGGCAGTGGGACGCTCGACCTGGCGCAGGCCGCCAACGCCTCGACGATCGCCGCGGTGGCGATGTCCCGCGGCCTGCCGGAGCGGGCGGTGACGATCGCGCTGGCCACCGCGATGCAGGAGTCCAAGATCCACAATCTGGACGGCGGCGACCGGGACTCGGTCGGCCTGTTCCAGCAGCGGCCGTCCCAGGGCTGGGGCACCGCCGAGCAGATCAAGGACCCGGTGTACGCCACCAACAAGTTCCTGGACGGCCTGGTGAAGGTGCCCGGGTACGCCCGGATGCCACTGACCGACGCCGCGCAGCAGGTGCAGAAGAGCGGCTACCCGCAGGCGTACGCCAAGCACGAGTCGAACGCGATGCTGGTGACCTCGGCGCTGACCGGCCGCGAGGCGGCCTCGCTCGACTGCGTGGTGCACGACCTCGCGGAGCCGGCCGCCGCGGTCTCCGCCTCCGGCTCTCCGTCGCCCTCGGCGTCGCCGTCCGCCGGCCGCCGCCCGGCGGACGTCGGCGAGCGGGTCCGCCGGGAGTTCGGGCGGATGGTGTCGGTGGCCGCCGCGCCCAAGGGGCCCAAGGACGCGCGGACGGTGCTGGCGCTCGGCCCGCAGGCCTCGGCCTCGACCGACTCCGGCCCGGACGGGCAGCGGCAGTCCGGCTGGGCGGTGGCCCAGTGGGCGGTGGCGCACGCGCAGGAACTGGGCATCGGCGCGGTCGCCTTCGACGACCGGGTGTGGCGCTTCGACCACCCCACGGAGGGCTGGCAGACGAAGGACGCGGCGGCCCCGGCCGGCCAGGTCCTGGTCACCCTCGGTGCGCCGTGAGCACGGTGACGGCGTGTTGACGAACCTGTGAGCGGGCGTCGACCCGGCGGGTGACAGCGGTCAACCGGCGTGGACCCACCACGGCCCCGGGAGGGGCCGTGGCGCCGGGCCGCCCGGAGCATCACCGAACCCCGACACGACAAGGGAAGTAACGGTTCTTCACTCACTCCCGCGGGTGATCGTCCACCCGGTGCGCCGCAAAGCCGATCGTCCGATCTTTGCCTGCCCTTTACCTTGGCCGGGCGAAACCTTCCCGCCTCCTGAGCGGTATTCACGTCGTCCGCCCGACGGACGGCCCTGTCCTCTCGTCTTAGGAGCACCATGTCCCACCCCCTCACGCGCCGGATCGCCCAGGCCGCGCTGCTCGTCGCGGCCGGCGCGACGCCCCTGATCGCGGCCGGCTCCGCCTCGGCCGCCGACCTGGTGCCGCAGGGGACCGACCTGGGGTCCGGCCTCACCCAGCTCGACTCCCCCTCCGGCACCGTGCAGGGCGCCGCCCACGAGCTCGGCCAGTCCGCGGGTGCCACCGGCGCCGCCACGGTCGCCACCGGTGTCCCGGCGGCGGGCGACGCCGCCGGCCACACCGTCGCCTCCGCGCTGCCGGACGCCGACAAGGCGCTCGGCCCGGTGAGCAACACCGCCGGCAAGACCACCGCCGCCACCGGCGCGCTGACCACGGTGGCCGGCCGGGTGGCGCCCGCGCTGATCGACCGGGCCGGCCCGGCGGTCGCCGAGAAGGTGCTGCCCTCGGTGCCCGGCACCCGCAGCGCCCGCGCCGGCTCCCCGCTCGGCACCGTCACCGGCGCCCTGCCCACCAGCGGCCTGCCGGTCGGCACGGTGACCAGCGCGCTGCCCACCGGCGGCATCCCGCAGGCGCTGCCCGGCGCGGACACCCTCGGCACCCTGACCGGCTCCCCGGCCGCGTCCAACCGCCTGGGCGGTGTGCCCTCGCTCGGCTCCAACCCGACCGACCTGCTGGGCGGCGTGCTCGGCGGTACCCCGCTGGGCGGCCTGCTCGGCGGGATCGGCGGGGGCGGCATCGGCGGCTGATCGCACCACCCGCCGAACGCCGAAGGGCCGGCCCCCGCTCGGGGGGCCGGCCCTTCGTCCGTCGGTCGCCGGCGTCAGCCGCCGAGCCGGGCCACCGCGGCCCGGACCCGCTCGTCGGTGGCGGTGAACGCCACCCGCACGTGCCGCTCGCCGGCCGGCCCGTAGAAGTCGCCGGGCGCCACCAGGATGCCGAGCTCCGCGAGCTCCGCCACCGTCTCCCAGCACGGCCGGCCCTGGGTCGCCCACAGGTAGAGGCTGGCCTCCGAGTGCTCGATGGTGAAGCCGGACGCCTCCAGGGCGCCGCGCAGCGCCGCGCGCCGGGCCGCGTAGCGGGCCCGCTGCTCGGCCACGTGGGCGTCGTCCGCCAGGGCGGCGACGGTGGCGGCCTGCACCGGGGCGGGCACGATCATGCCACCGTGCTTGCGGATCTCCAGCAGCTCGGCGACGACGACCTCGTCGCCGGCCACGAAGGAGGCCCGGTAGCCGGCCAGGTTGGACCGCTTGGAGAGCGAGTGGACGGCCAGCAGGCCCTCGTGCGAGCCGCCGCAGACGTCCGGGCGGAGCACCGAGACCGGCTCGGCCTCCCAGCCGAGCTCCAGGTAGCACTCGTCGCTGACCAGCAGCACGCCGTGCCGGCGGGCCCAGGCGACCGCGCGGCGCAGCTCGTCCGCGGTGAGCACCCGGCCGGTCGGGTTGGACGGCGAGTTCAGCCAGAGCAGCCGGACCCGGGAGCCGTCGAGCTCGTCGACGTCGTCGTAGGCCACCGGCTCGGCGCCGCAGAGCCGGGCACCCACCTCGTACGTCGGATAGGCCAGCCGCGGGTAGGCGACCTGGTCGCCGGGGCCGAGGCCGAGCTGGCCGGGCAGCCAGGCCACCAGCTCCTTGGAGCCGATGGTCGGCAGGACGGCCTTCGGGCCGATCTCCGCGCCGCAGCGGCGGTTCAGCCAGCCGGCGACCGCCTCGCGCAGCTCCAGCGGGCCCCAGACGGTCGGATAGCCCGGGGTGTCGGTGCTGGCGGCCAGCGCCTTCTGGATCACCTCGGGCACCGGGTCGACCGGGGTGCCCACGGAGAAGTCGCACAGCCCGTCCGGGTGTGCGAGCGCGGTCCGCTTGTACGGCTCCAGCCGGTCCCACGGGAAGACCGGAAGAAGCTCGGATACGCGGCGCGCCGCCCCCGGGTGTCCCGGGAACGGCGCGCGCGCGGTGTGATGGGTGCTCACGACTCAGTTGTCACCGATCAGTGTCGTCAGTGGTCGGCGTTCTGCGGCGGCAGGGCCGCGATGAACGGGTGGTCCTTCTCGATCAGGCCGAGCTTCGAGGCACCACCGGGCGAGCCGAGGTCGTCGAAGAACTCGACGTTCGCCTTGTAGTAGTCCTTCCACTCCTCGGGAGTGTCGTCCTCGTAGAAGATCGCCTCGACCGGGCAGACCGGCTCACAGGCGCCGCAGTCGACACACTCATCCGGGTGGATGTAGAGGGAACGCTCGCCCTCGTAGATGCAGTCAACCGGGCACTCTTCGATGCACGCCTTGTCCTTGACGTCGACACAAGGCTGCGCGATGACGTAGGTCACGCTGTCGTTCCTCCTCGGAAGGGCTGGCGGCCCAAACTGTTTGCTTGCGTGCGCGGGTGAGCGCGGCGTCGTCGATGCCCGCCCCTAGTATCGCGGGTCGGAGACCGCAAATGCACAGGAGGTGCCCTCGATGGCGGACAGAGCCCCCGCGACCGGCCGTCCGGAGGTCCGCTTGGGCCGCTCTGACGTGGGACGACGGGTGTCCGTGCGACGGATCGCGGAGCTGGTCGACGGGCGGCCGGTGTTCCGCGATGTGATCGGGGTGCTCGCATCCTGGGACGATAACGGCCTCGTCGTGGTGCCCCGCAGCGGCGATCCGGTGGTCTTCCCCGAGGACCTGCTGGTCGCGGGCAAGCCGGTGCCGCCGTTCCCGGCCCGCCGCGCGCCGCTTCCCGGGGCCGGCCCGGTGGAGCTGCAGCGGGTGGCCGCCCGCGGCTGGCCCGCCGTCGAGCAGGAGCCGCTCGGCGGCTGGGTGCTGCGCGCCTCCGCCGGCTTCACCCGTCGGGCCAACTCCGTCCAGGCGCTCGGCGACCCCGGCCGGCCGCTCGGCCAGGCCCTGGAGGAGGTCCGCGACTGGTACGCGGCGCGCTCGCTGCCCGCGTACGTCGAGGTGATCGAGCCCGGCTCGCCCGCCGACCTGGCCGCCGAACTCGCCCGGCTCGGTGCCGGACAGGCCGAGACGCTGTTCCGCACCGCCCCGCTGGCCCCGCTCGCCCGGGCCGCCGCCGAGTCGCACGGCCGGGTCAGGCTGGCCCGGACGGCGGACGCCCGCTGGATGTCCCGCTACCGGCGGGTGAGCGCCGACACCGCGGTCGAGCGCGCCGCCGCCGAGGTGCTGCACGGCGGGCCCTCGGTCTGGTTCGCCACCGTCCCGGACCCGGCCGGCGGCGCCCCGCAGGCGATCGGCCGGGTGGCCGTCGACGGGCCGTGGGCGGGCTTCTCCGCGATCGAGGTCGACCCCTCGGCCCGCCGCTCGGGGCTCGGCACGGCGGTGATGGCCGTGCTCGCGGCCCGGGCCGCCGAGGAGGGGGCGACCGGTGCGTACCTGCAGGTCGAGGCGGAGAACGGCGGCGCGATCGCCCTCTACGACCGGCTGGGCTTCACCACAAGTCACACTTACCACTACGCCCGTCTCCCCGAGCGGTAGCGTTCACCCCGCCCCCTCTGTACCGACGAAGGCTGCTGTGACCGAGCAGAGCAGATCCCGCTTCCGCGCCGAGGCCCGGGCCGAACGCCCCGATCCCGTGCTGCTGTGCCTGCTGGCGGCCGCGGAGCACCCCTTCGGCACGCCCGGCGAGCCGGCGCCCACCCTGGACGAGCTGCTGGCCGGCTGCAAGGCCGCGCTGGACCGGCACGCCGCCGCCGTGCGGCAGGCGGTGGCCGAACGGCAACCCGCAGGTCCGGAGGAGACCGCGGCGCTGCTCGCCGCGGTGCTCGGCGGCCGCGAGCGGTTCCACGGCCGAAAGGCGGACTACCGGCGGCTGGAGTCCTCGCTGCTGCCCGAGGTGCTGCGCCGCCGCCGCGGCCTGCCGATCACGCTCTCGCTGGTCTGGATCGGCGTGGCCGCCCGGGCCGGCCTGACCGTGCACGGCATCGCCCTGCCGGGCCACTTCATCGTCGCGGTCGGCGGCCCGGCCGGCGGGAACGACTACGTCCTCGCCGACCCGTTCCACGGCGGCCGGCTGCTCGACCTCGACGACGCGGCGCAGCTGGTGACCGCCGCCGGGCACCCCTTCTCCCCCGAACTCCTCACCCCGGCACAGCCGCTGGACATCGTGCTGCGGGTGCTCGGGAACATCCGGGCCTGGGCGGCGGACCGCCCCGAGCACGCCCGCACCCAGCTGTGGGCCGCCGAACTGGCCCTGCTGCTGCCCCGCCATCCGGCGCAGCTGCGCCTGGAGCGCGCCGAACTCCTCGTCCGTACCGGCGACTTCCTGGCCGGGGCGCGCGAGATGGACGAGTACGCGCGGATCCTGGACGCCTTCGACCCGGAGGCCGCGGCGAAGGCCCGGCAGGACGCCCGGGCGGCCCGGCACCGGCTCAACTGAGGCCGGACGGGGGGCGTTCACCCCCGGCGCGGGCGGGCGTTCACAGCCAGCCCTTCTCCTTCGCGACCCGGACCGCCTCGGCGCGGTTGCGGGCGCCGGTCTTCTGGATCGCCATCGAGAGGTAGTTGCGGACGGTGCCCTCGGACAGGTGCAGCCGCCGGGCGATGTCCGCGTTGACGGAGCCGTCGGCCGCGGCCGCCAGGACGTCCAGTTCGCGCCCGGTCAGCGGGTTGGCGCCCTCGGCGAGCGCGGCGGCGGCCAGCGTCGGGTCGATCACCCGCTCGCCGCGCAGCACCCGGCGGATCGCCTCGGCCAGCTCGGCCGCGGGCGCGTCCTTGACCAGGAAGGCGTCCGCCCCGGACTCCATGGCCCGCCGCAGGTAGCCCGGCCGGCCGAAGGTGGTGGCGATGACCACCTTGGTGTCCGGGCGGCGCCGGCGCAGCTCCCCGGCCGCCTCGATGCCGGTCATCCCCGGCATCTCGATGTCCAGCACGGCCACCTCCACGTCGTGGGCGACGGCCGCGTCCACGACCTCGTCCCCCCGCCCGACCTGGGCGACCACGTCGATGTCCCCTTCGAGGCCCAGCAGGGCGGCGAGAGCCTCCCGCACCATCCCCTGGTCCTCGGCCAGCAGCACGCGAATCATTCGCGCACACTATCGGTCGCGGCCGCCGCCGGGACGGCCCGCAGCGGGACGAGGGCACGCAGCCGGAAGCCGCGGCCGTGCGGGCCGGGGCCGGTCGCCAGCCGGCCGCCGACCAGGGCGAGGCGCTCCCCGAGGCCGGACAGGCCGTTGCCGGGCGCGGACTTGCCGGGGCCGCGGCCGTTGTCGGTGACCTCCAGCACGGCGTAGCGGCGGCCGTCGTCCTCCCAGCTCTCGTCCATGGCGACGGTGCAGACGGTGGCGCCGGTGCCGTGCCGGACAATGTTGGTGACCGCCTCGCGCAGCGCCCAGGCGAGCACGCCGGCCTCCTCACCGTCCAGGCCGGGGCGGGCGTCGGTGAGGCCGGGGGCGGCCTCCAGGGTGATCCGGGCGGTGGTGAGGGCGGTGCGGGCGGCGGCGAGCTCGACCGGCAGGGTGGGCCGGCGGAAGCCGCTGACCGCCTCCCGGACGTCGACCAGCGACTGCCGGGCGACGCTCTCGATGTCGGCGACCTGGCTGCGGGCCTGGTCGTGCTTGCCGGCGTCGAAGAAGCGCCCGGCGAGCTCGCTCTTGATGGTGATCAGGGAGAGCGAGTGGCCGAGCAGGTCGTGCAGGTCACGCGCGAGCCGCAGCCGCTCCTCGGAGGCGGCGAGGTGGGCCACGGCGGCCCGGGCCTCGCGCAGTTCCTGCATGGTGGTGATCAGCCGCTGCAGGCCGGTCATCGCGAGCCCGGAGAGGAAGCAGGGCACCACGATCGCGACCAGGGTGTCCCTGTCGGCGTGCGCCAGCAGGCCGACCAGCAGGGCCAGCACCGTCGCCGCGCCGACCCCGGCCACGCTGAACCGGGTCGGCAGCACCACCGCGAGGCAGACCGAGGCGTAGGTGAACAGGGTCAGCCAGGCCTCCCCCAGGACGAAGGGGGTGACGAGGGACAGCGCCACCATCACGGCGACCAGTGCGTAGTGCCCGCGCCAGGTGCCCGACCGGGTCGACCGGAAGGCCACCAGCGAGAGGTAGCAGGCGAGGTAGACGCCGAGCGCCACCCAGCCGAACACCGTGGCCGCGGTGGAGTGGTGGCCGTCCGCGAGGTCCTTCACCGGATAGACCAGGTAGATCGCCCACAGCGACATCCAGCAGAGCTTCACCAGCAGCTGGCGGCGGCTCTCCACCTTCGCCCCGGGGATGTTCCGGAAGGAGACGGCGGGCTCCGCCGGGGTGGTGCGTGCGTCCTGGTCGACCATGTCGGCCATCATGCCGCCCGGGTGTCCCGGCGGTACAGGACGGCCGCCGCCGTGACGAACAGGGCCAGGAAGACGGCCATCCCGGCGACCGCGACGGTGTCGAGGCCCTGGCCGGGCTGCACGAACGCGGCCAGCCGGTTGTACAGGTAGACGGGGTCGAAGCGGGCGAAGGCCTTCAGCGAGTCGCCGACCGGGAACCAGGTGCCGCCGAACAGCGCCATCAGCATGTAGACGATCATCACGATCGGCTGCACCGCGTCCGGCGGCGCGGCGTAGCCGAGCGCCACCCCGAGCGCGGCGAAGACGAAGCTGCCGAGCCAGAGCACCGCCGCGAGGCCAAGCCAGCTGCCGGCCGAGAGCTGCACGCCCTCCACCGCGCCGATCGCGAAGACCACCAGGATCGCCGGCAGCGTGGTCACCGCGCAGGCGGCGATCTTGCCGACCGTGTAGGCCCGGCCGGGCAGCGCGGTCAGCCGCAGCTGCCGCACCCAGCCGCTGCGGCGCTCCAGCGAGATCCGCTGAGCCGAGCCGGTCAGCACCGCGCCGACCGCGCCGAAGGTGGCCATCGACACCATGAAGTAGGACTTCGCCGGGACGCCGCCGGCCACGTCGCCGCCGCTGTAGGCGCTGATGAAGAAGACGTACAGCAGGGCCGGGTAGAGCACCGTGAACATCAGGTACCGCTTGTTGCGCAGGGTGCGCAGGATCTCCAGCCGGATCAGGGTGGTCATCGCGCGATCTCCTCGGCGGTCGCCGCGGCCGACTCCTCGAGGGCGGCCTGCTCGGTGATGGTCAGGAAGGCCTGTTCCAGGCCGAGGCCGGTGACCTCCAGGCCGCGCGGGTACAGCCCGGCGCGGTAGAGGGCGGCCACGCAGGCGTCCGCGTCGGTAGCGCGGATCCGCACGGTGCGCACGCCGCCCGGTCGGCCGCCGAGTTCGAGTCCGGCGACGCCGGGCAGGGCGCGCAGCGCGGCCTCGTCGGCCTCGCCGTCGCCGGGGTGCAGTTCGAAGCCGACCCGGCGGGCGCCGGCCCTGGCCTTGATCTCGGCGGAGGTGCCGTCGGCGATCAGCCGGCCCTTGTGGAGCACCAGGACCCGGTCGGCGACCGAGTCCGCCTCCTCCAGGTAGTGGGTGGCGAAGAGCACGGTGCGGCCGGCCGCGGCCTGGGCCCGCATGGTGGCCCAGAAGGCCTGCCGGACGGAGACGTCCATGCCGGTGGTGGGCTCGTCGAGGACGATCAGGTCGTTGGCGCCGGCCACCGCGAGGGCGAAGCGGACGCGCTGTTCCTGGCCGCCGGAGAGCTTGTCGACCCGGCGGTCGGCGATCTCGGTGATGCCGGCCTCGGCGAGCACGTCGTCCACCGCGTGCCCGCGGGGGTGGATGCTGCAGGCGAGGGCCACCAGCTCGCGGACCTTGACCTCGGTCATCAGGCCGCCGCTCTGCAGCATGGCGCCGACCCGGCCGGCCTCGATCGCGGCCCGCGGGGGCCCGCCGAAGAGTTCGACGCTGCCGGTGTCCGGTTCGCGCAGGCCGAGCAGCAGGTCGAGGCTGCTGGACTTGCCCGCGCCGTTCGGCCCGAGCAGCGCGACCGTCTCGCCCGGCCGCAGGACGAGGTCCAGCCCGTCCACCGCCGTGACGCGGCCGTACCGCTTGCCGACGTTCCGGAAGGCCGCGACCTCCCCCGTACCCGTACCCATCGCCCGGTGTCCCTCCGACGCCCTTTCGCTGACCTCTCCAGGCTCACGCGCAGGGGCGTGCCGGCGGCAGTGCGGGCCGTCGTGTCCTCGGCATGACGGATGTCATGCCGAGGACACCGGCGGGATCACCGGGCGGGATCAGAGCCCGAGCGAGCGCTTCAGGAAGTCGACCTGGAGCAGCAGCAGGTTCTCGGCGACCTGCTCCTGCGGGGTCATGTGGGTGACCCCGGAGAGCGGCAGCACGGTGTGCGGCCGGCCGGCGGCCAGCAGCGCGGAGGACAGCCGCAGGGTGTGCGCGGCGACGACGTTGTCGTCGGCCAGGCCGTGCACGATCATCAGCGGCCGCTCCAGCTTCGGCGCGTCCGCGGTCAGCGAGTTGGCGTCGTACACCTCGGGGTGCTCCTCGGGGTGGCCGAGGTAGCGCTCGGTGTAGTGCGTGTCGTAGAGCCGCCAGTCGGTGACGGGCGCGCCCGCGACGGCGGCGTGGAAGACGTCGGGGCGGCGCAGCACGGCGAGGGCGGACAGGTAGCCGCCGTAGGACCAGCCGCGGATCGCGACCCGGCCGAGGTCGAGCGGGAACTCCTCGGCGAGCGCGTGCAGGGCGTGCACCTGGTCGTCCAGGGTGACGCCGGCGAAGTCGTGCCGGACGGCCTTCTCCCAGGCGGGGCTGCGCCCGGGGGTGCCGCGGCCGTCCGCGACGACCACGGCGAACCCCTGGTCGGCGAACCACTGGGAGGTCAGGTGCGGGTTGTGCGCCCGGACGACGCGCTGGCCGTGCGGGCCGCCGTACGGGTCCATCAGGACGGGCAGCAGGCCGTCGCGGTCGCGGTCGTACCCGGTGGGCAGCAGGACGGCGGCGGGGATGCGGCGCTCGCCGGCGAAGCGGAAGGCGGGGCGGGCGGTGAGCAGCGGGGTCTCGGCGTGCGAGGCGACGGTGGCGACGGGCTCGCCGTCCCGCAGTACCTGCACCAGGGTGCCGGGCCGGTCCGGCGAGGCGGTGGAGAGCACGGTGGTGCCGCCGGCGTGGACGGCCGCGGCCGCGCCGTCCGTCTCGGGGCCGAACGGGGTGATGCCGTCGGCGCCGGCCCGGAAGAGGCCGGTCCAGCCCGGCGGGCGGCCGCTGCCGGCCGCGCCCTCGGAGGCGCTGAACAGCACCCCGTCGGCGGTGATCGCGAAGACCGAACGGACGTGCAGGGAATCGTCGGTGACGGGCTTTTCGTCGATCAGCAGGGCACGGGAGCCGCCGGCGTCGGAGATCCGGACCAGCCTGCCGTCCGGCGTCCAGGCGGGGACGCCGTCGAAGAGCTCCAGCCAGGCGGCGTCCTTCTCCTCGACGAGCGGCGCGGTGCTGCCGTCGGTGGTGTCGACGGTGCGGATCTGCTGGTGGCGCTGGTCGCGGGCCTGGACGAGCAGCAGCGGGGCGCCGCCTGCCGACCAGTGCACCCGGGCCAGGTAGGGGTGGGCGGTGCGGTCCCAGACGACCTCGGTGCGGGTGCCGTCCAGGTCGATCAGCCAGAGCCCGACCTCGGCGTTGGGGGTGCCGGCGGCCGGATAGGCGACCTCGGCGGGGGCGGTGGCGGGGTTGGCCGGGTCGGCGATCCACCAGCGCCGGACGGGGGTGTCGTCGACCCGGGCGACCAACAGCCGGCGGCTGTCCGGCGACCACCAGAAGCCGCGGTCGCGGCCCATCTCCTCCTGGGCGGCGAACTCGGCCTGCCCCCAGGTCACGCCGTCGGCGTCGGGCTCGGCGAGGGCCCGGTCGCCGCCGCCGTCGGTGCGGGTGACGCGCAGCGCGCCGGCGGTGGTGGCGTAGGCGACGTGGCTGCCGTCGGGGGCCGGCCGCGGGTCCAGCAGCGGCCCCTCGGCGGGCAGTTCGCGGGCGGTGCCGGCGGCGAGGTCGGCGGCGAAGAGCCGGCCGGAGAGGGCGAAGGCGGCGAGCGCGCCGGCCGCGTCCAGGGCGTGGCCGACGATGCCGGCGGAGCCCTCGCGGCTGCGCTCGCGGCGGGCCTTCTCGGCGGCGGAGAGGTGCTCCTCGCCGCCGCCGAGCAGGACGGCCGGGTCGGCGGCGATCCGCTCCTCGCCGGTCGCGGGGTCGAGGGTCCAGAGCTTGTTGGCACGGTCCCGGCCGGAGCCGGAGCGCAGGAAGACGACCCGTCCGCCGTCGGGTGCGACGGCGAAGGAGCGGGGGGCGCCGACGGTGTAGCGCAGGGTCCGCGCGTACTGCCGGGGGAAGGTGTCCGCGGGGTTCTCGGTGGTCATGACTCCCGACCCTACGGCCTGCCCGTACCGGTGATCACTCGTTCGGAGCAGCCGCCGACAATGGCTCCCGAGGGGCCGACTGCCCGTGTCCCACCGGCTGTTCGGCCGTCCGGAGCACCCTCGCGCCACCGTTCGACGCCTCACGGTACGTAACACCGGGGTCACCGATCGGGTATGTGTTGCTCATCGCGATACGGAGCCGGACCGTCCCGTTCCTTCCCGGTTCCGGATCGAGAGCCCGTCCCGCACGACCCGCCGCCCGCCCAGGGCGGCGCACCCGAGAAGGGGTGTGAGCCGTCATGGCTTTGTCCGTCTCCGCAGCCGTGCTGATGCTGGTCATCGTGGTGGTCCTGGTCCGCCGATCCGGCCTGAAACTGGCGCACGCGATCATCTGCGCGCTCCTCGGCTTCTACCTCGCCTCCACCTCGATCGCACCGTCGATCCAGGAGGTCACCAGCAACGTGGCAGGGATGATCAATGGCCTGAAGCTCTGACGGACCACCGGTCGCCGGTGTCGCGTCAGGCGACCCTTGCCCCTCAAGGAGCGGCCCGAGCCGCCCGGCCGCGACGGGGCGAAGGTCGCCTGACGCGGCACTAGGCTGGCGGCCATGACCGCAGCCTCCGACCGCCCGCCACGCCGCCTGCTCCTGGTGCACGCGCACCCCGACGACGAGTCGATCGGCAACGGAGCCACCATGGCGCGGTACACCGCCGAGGGTGCCGGGGTCACGCTGGTGACCTGCACCCTCGGCGAGGGCGGTGAGGTGATCCCGCCCGAGTTGGCCCGTCTGACGGCCGATCGGGAGGACGCCCTCGGCGACCACAGGATCGGCGAGCTGACCGCCGCGATGCGCGCGGTCGGCGTCGCCGATGTCCGCTTCCTCGGCGGCCCGGGCCGCTACCGCGACTCCGGGATGATGGGCGTCGCCGACAACGAGCGGCCCGGCTGCTTCTGGCAGGCCGACGTGGACGAGGCCGCCGACCACCTGGTCGCGGTCGTCCGCGAGGTCCGGCCGCAGGTGCTCGTCACCTACGACGAGAACGGCGGCTACGGCCACCCCGACCACATCCAGGCGCACCGGGTTGCCCTCCGGGCGTACGAGCTGGCGGCCGACCCGGCGCACCGCCCGGAGCTGGGCGCGGCCTGGCGGATCGCCAAGGTGTACTACAACCGGATGCCGCGCTCGGTGATCGAGCAGGGCCTGAAGGAGACGGCCGCCGCCGCGGTCTTCCCCGGCACCGCCGCCCCCGGCGACGTGCCCGGCGTGGTGGACGACGCGGTGGTGACGGCCGTCCTGGACGGGCGGGCGTACGCCGGGGCGAAGGCGGCCGCGATGCGGGCGCACGCCACTCAGATCACCGTGGCCGGCGAGTACTTCGCGCTCAGCAACGACCTGGGGCAGCCGCTGGTGGCCACCGAGTACTACCAGCTGGTGCACGGCGAGCCGGGCGGACCGCTGCCGGAGACGGACCTCTTCGCGGGGGTGGCGCTGTGAAGCCCCAGCACGCCCTCCTGGGCACCCGGTCCCAGCGGCTGGCCGAGCCGTTGCCGCCGCGCGGCTTCCGGGTGGCCGCCTACGCCGTGCTCTTCCTCGTGGGGGCCGCGGTCTCGTTGTGCGGAGCGTTCGCGCAGGCTCTGTGGCCGCCGTTCGGCGTGCTGCTGGCGCTGGGCGCGACCGGCGGGGTCTTCTACGGCGGGCTGCGGCTGACCGGGACGAAGCTCGGCGCGGGCATCCCGCTGGCCGGCTGGTTCGCCGTGCTGATGGTGATGATGGCGCCCCGCCCGGAGGGCGACTTCGTCCTGGCGGCCGGGCTGACCTCGTATCTCTACCTGTTCGCCGGCGCGGTCGCCGGCGTGGTCTGTGCGACGCTGCCGACCCGGACGGCCTTGGGCCTCGGGGCGGTCGGCGGCGATCGGCAACGTCCCGTCAAGGACCCGCACGCATAGCCCGATAGCGGAATTATCGGACATATCGGGTTCTTTCCGTTCCGGGCCGTCGCCTGGCGCTTCCCAGTATGGTGGTGCCGGTGCGGGTGCCTCCGGTCCTACGACCGGGGACGACAGCCCCGGATGCCTCGGACGCAGGGCGGGAGGGTACCTTCAGCCCCAGTCGCGTGGCGGCGGCGCCGTCTCAGCCAACACGTGAAGAAGCTGGTGTCGGAGGGCCGTCCGGTCCGCAGCGCGGTGCCGCACCGCACGCGGGAGGACGTCCCACAACCCGCGGCCGCCGCCCGTAGGCGCGGCCGCGAACCCGGAGCAGAGCAGCATTGAGCAGCCGCGAATCTGACAGCGCGTACCCGCCGCCCCGCGGGGCCAACCCCGGCCGCCGCAGCGCGGACGGGGCGGACGCCTACCCCTCCGGCACCCCGCCGTACGGCACCGGTCTGCCGGGCGCCGCCGCGTTCGCGCACGGCCGCAGCGACGACCCCTTCGGCACGGCGACCCAGGGCGCCGGCATCGGCGTCCCGGACGCACCCGCCGACGACGCCCCCAAGACCGAGACCACCCTGACCACCCGGGTGCGGATCAACATCCCCGGATCCCGGCCGATCCCGCCGGTCGTGGTGCGCAGCCCCGTCAAGAACGAGGAGCCCCCGGCCGAGCCGGGCGCGCCCCGGCACCGCTCCGAGGGCCCCGGCTCGCCGGTCCTCGGCGTGATGGACACCGGCACCGCCACCGCGCCGCCGAACCTGCCGCCGGAGTGGCAGGAAGGCCCGGCCGGCGGCCAGGGCGCCCCCGCCGGCGGCCAGGGCCGCTCCGACGGCACCAGCGAGTCGGAGTCGACCGGCGCCTGGTTCCGGCCCCGGCAGAAGACCGCCGGGCCCGCCCCCGTCGCGGCGGGCACCCCGGGCGCGGCCCCGCAGGCAGCTCTGCAGGCCGGTCCGCAGGCCGCTGCCCAGGCCGGCCCGCAGGCCGCCCGGCAGTCCGCCCCGGGCGCTCCGCAAGCCGCTCCTCGGACCTCCCCGCAGGGCGGGCCGCGGGTGGCAGCCCCCGGTCCGCGCAGCCCGATGCCCGGCGAGCAGCGGCCCGCGCCGCGGCCGACCGGCGCCCCGGCCTCGCCGTTCGCCGGCGGGCCCGAGGGTGCGCCGCAGGACCCGTTCGCCGCACCGCCGCAGGGCCGCCCGGAGGGCGGCGCCGGCCCGCGCCCGACCGGCCGCTTCGCCGCGGACCCGTTCGCCGCACCGCCGCAGGGCGTGCCGGGGGCCCCCGACCCGTTCGGCACGGCCGCGCCGGCGCCGGAGAACCCCTTCCACACCGGCCCGGCCGACCCGTTCGCCGCGGGCCGCGCGGCCGGCGCGCCGCAGCCGGAGCCCGAGGACACCCAGATCGGCGGTTTCGAGCCGATCCGTGACGAGCCCCGCCAGGGCGACTCGATACCCGGCATGCCGACCGCCAACCTCTTCGGCTCGGCGCCGCCGGCCGCCGCCCCCTTCGCCCCGGGCGCCCCCGCCGGGCCCTTCGCCCCCTCCGACCCGTTCGCCCCGGCGGACCCGTTCGCGCCCGGCGCGGCCCGGGCCGCCGCCGACCCGTTCGCCGATCCGTTCGGCACGGCGCCCCGGCAGGGCGACCCGTTCGGCGGCCCCTTCGCCGGCCCCGGCCCCTCGCAGGCCCGCGCCGCCGCGGAGCCGGCCCCCGAGCCCGCCCCGAAGCCGGAGCCCCCGAAGGCCGATTCCCCGACGGCGGAGCCGGCCGCGCCGGCCGCCAAGAAGCGCGGCAAGTCGCGCAAGCTGGCCGGCTACGCCGTCGGCGGTCTGCTCTTCGCCGGCGCCGCCGCGTACGGCACCGGCCTGATGCTCAACCAGGCGGACATCCCCAAGGGCACCACCGTGCTCGGCACCGACATCGGCGGCGACACCCGCGACCAGGCGGTGAGCGCCCTCGACGAGTCGGTGGCCAAGACCGGCAAGGAGCCGATCAAGCTGAAGCTGGGCGGCCAGGCGCTGACCCTCGACCCGGCCACCGCCGGTCTGAGCTTCGACACCACCGGCACCGTGGACGGGCTGACCAAGCACAGCTACAACCCGGTCGAGGTGATCGGCTCGCTGGCGGGCGGTACCAAGGCGGTCGCGCCCGAGGTCAAGGTCGACCGGTCGAAGCTCAAGGCGGCGCTGGACGAGCTGGCCGCGAAGTCCGGTCAGGGCCTCAAGGAGGGCTTCGTCCGCTTCACCGAGACCGGCCAGGCCGAGGTCGTGGCCGGCAAGCCCGGGCAGGGCCTGGACTCCGCGGCTGCCGCGGAGCAGGTCGAGCAGGCCTACCGCAACCGCGCGGCCGGCCAGCCGGAGGGCGAGGTCGCGCTGACGCTGACCGCGGCCCAGCCGAAGGTCGGTGAGGACGTGCTCAAGGCGGCAGCCGCCGAGCTCGGCAAGCAGGTCCTCAACGGCAATGTGACGCTCAAGGCCGGCGCCAGGAAGTGGGACTTCGGCAAGCTCACCGCGAGCAGGGCGCTGACCCTCGCCCCGGACGCCTCCGGCAAGGTCGTCCTCACCTGGGACCTGGACAAGCTGGACGCCGCGCTGAACGGCGTCTTCGACAAGGCCAAGACCCGCAAGAACGGGGCGCTCGTCGCGATCACCCCGCAGGACGTCGCGGACGGCATCGCCACCGTGATCGGCAAGACCGGCAAGGACCGCGTCTTCACCTTCCCCGCCTGACGCCGCCGGAGCACCGTCCGAGGACGGTCGAGCACCGCACCGAGGCCGGTACCCGCAGGGTGCCGGCCTCGGTGCTTCCCGCCCCGGACCAGCCGCGCAGCACCTCCACCGCCCGGCCTGAGAAGATCGTCTGACGCTCCGTCGACTCATGGCCATTTCTGGCGAATCGTCGCCATTGGCGTTCCATAACCGGACATAACATCAGATCCTGCGCTTGGTTTGGAAACCGGCCGCGAAGTGCAGTCGAACGCCTGCGAAACGCCCGCGACCTGGGCATTTTTCCGAAGAACCGATGGTTGAAACTCACTCTGGCCGAAGGATCGCCTCCGGCGTTACCAATCTTTGATACAACGCCGGTCGACAAGCATTCGCCATGTTCAGCAAGATGTGGCACGAGCCGTTCCACAGCGGTAGCACAAGTTCCGATCAACCATCCGACATCGAGATGCGCCCCGGACGACCTGTACCGATGCCGACGACCTCTGGCATCGCGATCGGCAGGGTCTTTGCGCGGTCGGTGAACGCGGGACCGCACGAGGGGGAGAACCACCTTGGGTCGTTACATGCTTCGCAAGCTGACCAATTACCTGATTATGGTCACACTTGCGGCGTCTCTCTCCTACATCGTCGCGGGGCTGAGTCTCCATCCCCAGGCGAACTACGAGGGACGCAACCCTCCCCTGGCGAAGAGCACCATCAGCAAGACGCTCGACGACGTCAACATGAACCCCGACAGGCCCATCCTGGAGCGCTTCGGCACCTGGGCGAACGGCGTCGTCCACGGCGACCTGGGCAAGACCATCGACGGCTCCCCCGTCAACGACGAGGTCGGCCGCCGCATCGGCGTCTCGACCCGTCTCCTGCTGCTGGCCACCCTGATCGGCTCGGCCGGCGGCGTCGCGATGGGCGCGCTCGGCGCGGTGAAGCAGTACAAGCTCTTCGACCGCGTCACCACCGTCGGCTCGTTCTTCGTCCTCGCGATGCCGACGTTCGTCCTCGGTCTGTTCCTGAAGATCTCCTCGATCAACTTCCTCGGCGCGGGCACGATCCACTTCACCGGTGAGACCGACCCCGAGTTCGCCGGCCGCTGGGACTTCGCGGCGCTCGCCAACCGCGCCGAGCACATGCTGCTGCCCGGGCTCACCCTGATCCTCATTCAGGTCGCGCTCTACAGCCGGTACCAGCGCAGCACCATGCTCGACGTGCTCGGCAGCGACTTCCTCCGCACCGCCCGCGCCAAGGGCCTGCGCCGCCGCACGGCCCTGGTGAAGCACGGCCTGCGGACCGCCGTCCTGCCGGTCGTCCCGCTGCTGGTCTTCAACATCGTGCTGCTGTTCGTCGGCGCCACCTTCACCGAGAAGACCTTCGGCTGGCACGGCATGGGCGAGATGCTGGTCAACTCGATCACACGCAACGACGTGAACTCGACCGCGGCAGGCGCGCTGTTCACCGCAGTCCTGGTGCTCATCGCCGGCCTCCTCTCCGAACTCGCCTACGCGGCGCTCGATCCGCGCGTCCGGGTGCGCTGACACCCCGTCCGCAACGACCGACCACCGACGAAGAGGAAGAACCGATGAGCGTCAACCCGTCCGCTGCGAAGCCCTCGGCCAAGCGATCCGGCCGCGCCCGGCTGACCGTCCGCCGCTTTGCCCGCAACCGCCTGGCCCTGGTGGGCCTGGGCATCATCGTCCTGCTGTTCCTGGCGGCCTACATCGGCCCGCTGGTGGACAAGTACGACTACACCTTCCACGACTACATGGCCTTCACCGCGCCGCCCGGCGGCGACCACTGGTGGGGCACCAACCAGGGCGGCCAGGACCTGTTCGCGCTGACCATGCGCGGACTCCAGAAGTCCCTGGTGATCGGCCTGCTGGTCGGTGTGATCTCCACCCTGGTGGCGGCCGCCGTCGGCTCCTTCGCCGCCTACTACGGCGGCTGGGTCGACCGGCTCCTGATGTGGGGCGTGGACCTGCTGCTGGTCCTGCCCAGCTTCCTGATCATCGCCGTGCTCTCGCCGGCGTTCCGCTCGGCCAGCTGGCTGGTGTTCGTCGTCCTGCTCGCCGCCTTCAGCTGGATGATCACCGGACGTGTCGTCCGCAGCATGACGCTGACGCTGAAGGACCGTGAGTTCGTCAAGGCCGCCAAGTACATGGGCGTCCCCGGCCCGGTCATCGTGTTCCGGCACATCCTGCCGAACATGGCCTCGCTGCTGATCATCGACTCGGTGATCCAGGTCGGCGCGGCGGTCATCGGCGAGAGCGGCCTCTCCTTCTTCGGCTTCGGTGTGCAGCCGCCGGACGTGTCGCTCGGCACGATCATCGCGGAGAACACCACCAACGCGCCGACCTTCCCGTGGCTGTTCTACTTCCCCGCCGGCTGCCTGGTGCTGATCGGCCTCGCGGTCTCCTTCGTCGGTGACGGCCTGCGCGACGCCTTCGACCCCAACGCCTCCGGTGCGAAGGCCCGCCGCAAGCCGGCCAAGGCCGCGGGCGCCGCGGCCCCCGCCGGCCAGGTGCCCGGCCAGATCCAGGGCCCGAACACCTCGTCCGACGTGCTGAGCGCCCCGTGAGCGCCGCATCCGACTCCGCGCAGCACCCGGCCAGCACCCGTAGCAAGGAAGGACTCCGACCGGTGAGCGACATCCGGCTGGACAAGACCGCAGCGCCCGTCCTCGAGGTGCGCGACCTGCACGTGTCGTTCCCGAGCGAGGCCGGCGAGGTCCGCGCGGTGCGCGGCGTCTCGTACTCGGTGCGTCCGGGCGAGGTGCTGGGCATCGTCGGCGAGTCCGGCTCCGGCAAGTCCGTGTCCTCGATGGCCGTCCTCGGCCTGCTGCCCGACACCGCCGCGATCAGCGGCTCCGTCCGGCTCGGCGGCCGCGAGCTGCTCGGCCTGTCGGACGCCGAGCTCTCGGGCATCCGCGGCAAGGACATCGGCATGGTCTTCCAGGACCCGCTGTCCGCCCTCACCCCGGTCTACAGCGTCGGTACGCAGATCGTCGAGGCGCTGCGGATCCACCAGAACATGTCGAAGGACAAGGCCCGGGCGCGGGCGATCGAGCTGCTCGACGTGGTCGGCATCCCCGACCCGAAGCGCCGCGTGGACAACTTCCCGCACGAGTTCTCCGGCGGTATGCGCCAGCGCGCGATGATCGCCATGGCGATCGCCAACGACCCCAAGGTGATCATCGCCGACGAGCCGACCACCGCGCTCGACGTGACCATCCAGGCGCAGGTGCTGGAGGTCCTGAAGACCGCTCAGGACGTCACCGGCGCCGCGATCGTGATGATCACTCACGACCTCGGCGTGATCGCCGGCTTCGCCGACCGCGTCCAGGTGATGTACGCGGGCAAGCCGGTGGAGACCGGCAGCGTGGACGAGGTCTACTACGAGCCGCGGATGCCGTACACCATCGGCCTGCTCGGCTCCATCCCGCGGCTCGACGAGAGCGAGCGCCGCGCGCTCACCCCGATCGAGGGCAACCCGCCGTCGATGGTCGCGCTGCCGAAGGGCTGCCCGTTCCAGGCGCGCTGCCCGATCGCCGTCGACCGCTGCTCCGAGACGGAGCCGCAGCTCGAGATCCGGGCCGGCAGCAGCCACCCGACCGCGTGCCACCGCAGCTCCGACCTCGCCGGCGAGCTGGACCCGGCCACCATCTTCCCGCTGCCGGAGGTCCCCACCCCCCACGCGCTGGAGTCCCGTCCGCGCGAGGACCGCACCTCGGTGCTGTCGGTGGACGGGCTGGTGAAGCACTTCCCGGTCACCCACGGCGCGGTGGTCAAGCGCAAGGTCGGCGTGGTCCGCGCGGTGGACGGCATCTCGCTGGACATCCGCGAGGGCGAGACGCTGGGCCTGGTCGGCGAGTCCGGCTGCGGCAAGTCGACCACCCTGCTGGAGATCCTCGACCTCCCGAGCGACCAGACCGGCACGGTGACCGTGCTCGGCCGCGACGTGAAGAGCCTCAAGCGGGCCGACCGCAAGGCGCTCCGCCGTGACATGCAGATCGTCTTCCAGGACCCGATGGCGGCCCTGGACTCGCGGATGCCGATCGGCGACATCCTGGCCGAGCCGCTGAAGACGCACGGCTGGGACCGGGACCGGATCAACGCCCGCGTGCCGGAGCTGCTGTCCCTGGTGGGCCTGGACCCGGACCACGCGGACCGCTACCCGCAGGAGTTCTCCGGCGGTCAGCGCCAGCGCATCTCCATCGCCCGCGCCCTGGCGCTGGAGCCCAAGCTGGTCGTCCTGGACGAGCCGGTGTCCGCCCTGGACGTCTCGATCCAGGCCGGCGTGCTCAACCTGCTGGACGAGCTGAAGTCCCGCCTCGGCCTGAGCTACCTGTTCGTCGCGCACGACCTCTCCGTGGTCCGCCACATCGCCGACCGGATCGCCGTGATGTACCTCGGCCGGATCGTCGAGCAGGGCACCACCGACGAGATCTTCGCGGCTCCCTCGCACCCGTACACCCAGGCCCTGCTGTCGGCCGTTCCGGTGCCCGACCCGCAGCGTGAGCGCGAGCGGTCCCGGATCCTGCTCTCCGGCGATCTCCCCAGCCCGTCGGACGTTCCGAGCGGCTGCCGGTTCCGCAACCGCTGCCCGAAGTTCCTCACCCTGTCCGACACGGATCAGGCGCGCTGCCGGGACGAGGACCCGGGCGACAGCCGCCTCGGGACCGACCACGTGGCCGCGTGCCACTTCGCCGCCCCGCTGGAAGTGGTCTGACAGACCGGCCCCATCCGGACCGGGCACCCCACGACCCACCCCGTTCGGCCGCAGTCCCAGCGCCACCCGCTCCGGCGGGTCCGCTGATCACTATCACCGTTAACCACAACCAACAGGGGAATCCCTTGAAGCAGAACCGGATCCCGGTCGCGCTGGTCGCTTCCATCGCTGCCGCGTCACTCTCCCTCACCGCCTGCTCCAGCAGCGGCAAGTCCGACGACAAGGCCGCGCCCCCGAAGGCCGACGCGCCGAAGATGACCCAGCGGGCCATCAACGAGAAGCCGCGCACCGATCTGAAGCAGGGCGGCAGCCTCAACTGGGCCATCGACCAGCTCTCCAGCCAGTGGAACCCCCTGGAGGCCGACGGCAACGAGACGTCGACCACCGACGTCGTCAAGGCCGTCATGCCGACCTTCTGGCGTTCGGACGCCGGTGGCGCCCAGACGGTGAACAAGGACTACCTGGTCGACGCCAAGTCGGAGACCAAGGACGGCAAGCAGGTCGTCACCTGGACCCTCAACCCCAAGGCCAAGTGGTCGGACGGCACCCCGATCACTTGGAAGGACATCGAGGCCAACTGGAAGTCCCAGAACGGCAGCAACACCGCGTTCAAGGCCACCTCGACCACCGGCTTCGACCAGATCGAGTCGATCGTCAAGGGCGCCGACGACTACCAGGCGATCGCCACCTTCAAGACCCCGTTCTCGGAGTGGCAGGCGCTGTTCAACAACGCCGCCAACGCGCCGCTCTTCCCGGCCTCGCAGATCTCCACCCCGGAGCTGTTCAACACCAGCTACGTGGACAAGATCCCGGTCACCGCCGGCCCGTTCAAGCTGGACAAGATCGACCAGACCGCCAAGACGGTCACCGTCGTCGCCGACCCCAACTGGTGGGGCAACAAGCCGCTCCTGGACAAGATCGTCTACAAGGCGATGGACACCAACGCCATGCCGCAGGCGTTCCAGAACGGTGAGATCGACTTCTACAACAACGGCCCGGACGCGTCCGGCTTCAAGCAGATCCAGGCCACCCCGGACGGTGAGGTCCGCGAGGCCGGCGGCCCGAACTTCCGCCACTTCATGCTCAACGGCAAGAGCCCGATGCTGACCGACCCCAAGGTCCGCCAGGCCATCTTCCAGGGCATCGACCGCGCGACCATCGGCAAGTCGGACCTGAACGGCCTCGGCTGGCCGGCCGAGCCGATGAACAACCACTTCCTGGTGCCGAACCAGAACGGCTACAAGGACAACTCCAACGGTCTGAGCACCTTCAACCCCGAGGTTGCCAAGAAGACCCTGGACGAGGCCGGCTGGAAGCTGGACGGCGACGTCCGCAAGAAGGACGGCAAGGAGCTCGCCCTCAAGTTCGTGATCCCGGCCGGCGTGACCGTGGCCACGAACGAGGGCTCCATGCTGACCCAGATGATGAAGCAGATCGGCGTGAAGATCACCGTCTTCACCGCCCCGTCGAACGAGTTCTTCGACAAGTACATCTACAAGTACGACTTCGACATGACCGCGTTCTCGCTGATCGGCACGCCGTTCCCGGCCAGCAGCTCGACCGCGAACTTCAAGACCGACGGTGGCGCCAACTACAGCCAGGTCGGCAGCCCGGAGCTCGACAAGGCGATGGCCGACGCGGCCGCCGCCCCGACCACCGAGGCCGCCATGGAGGCGATCAACCGCGCCGACGGCGAGGCCTGGAAGGTCGCCGGTCTGATCACGCTGTACCAGCGCCCCGCCATCTTCGGTGTGAAGAAGGCCGTGGCCAACCTCGGTGCCCCGGGTCTCTCGGACTACATCTACGAGGACATCGGCTTCACCAAGTGATGACGCGCCGGTCGCACTGACCGGCCACCCCCGTGGGCGGGCACTCCGGTGCCCGCCCACGGTCGTTCCCTCCCGCCGCTACCCCGTCTCGCGCTCCGAGGCGAAGTGGCACGCGGACTCGTGCGCGGCGTGGCCCTCCAGCCAGGGGCGGACGGTGAGCAGCGGGATCTCCACCGCGCACTTCTCCTGGGCCTTCCAGCAGCGGGTGCGGAAGCGGCAGCCGGACGGCGGGTTGGCGGGCGAGGGCACGTCGCCGGTCAGCACGATCCGGTCGCGGTCCTCGCGGGCGGCCGGGTCGGGCACCGGCACCGCGGAGAGCAGCGCCTGGGTGTACGGGTGGGTGGCGTGCTCGTAGATCTGCTCGTCCGAGCCGATCTCGACCATCTTGCCGAGGTACATCACGCCGACCCGGTCGGAGATGTGCCGGACGATGGACAGGTCGTGCGCGATGAACATGTACGACAGGTTGAAGTCGTTCTGGAGCTGCTCCAGCAGGTTGATCACCTGGGCCTGGACGGAGACGTCGAGCGCGGAGACCGGCTCGTCGCAGATGATCACCTCGGGTCTGAGCGCGAGGCCGCGGGCGATGCCGATGCGCTGGCGCTGGCCGCCCGAGAACTGGTGCGGGTACCGGTTGATGTACTCCGGGTTCAGGCCGACCACGTCCAGCAGGTCCTCCACCGCCTTGCGGCGGTCGCCCTTCGGCGCGACCTCCGGGTGGATCTCGAAGGGCTCGCCGATGATGTCGCCGACCGTCATCCGCGGATTCAGCGAGGTGTACGGGTCCTGGAACACCATCTGGATGTTGCGGCGGACGTGGTGGAGTGCGGTGCCCTTGAGGTGGGAGATCTCCTCGCCCTTGAACCGGACGGAGCCGCTGGTGGCGGGTTCCAGGTTCATCAGCACCTTGGCGAGGGTCGACTTGCCGCAGCCGGACTCGCCGACGATGCCCAGGGTCTCACCCTGCATCAGGTCGAAGGAGATGCCGTCGACGGCCTTCACCGCGCCGACCTGCTTCTTGACGATGATGCCCCGGGTCAGCGGGAAGTACTTGACCAGGTCCCTGACCTGCAGGATCGGCTCACCGCGGGGCACCTCCCGGGCGAAGGCGGCGTCCTCGGGCACGGCGTCCACCGTTCCCGCCCCGTCAGACGTCATGGAGGGTCTCCTTCCAGAAGAAGCATGCGCTGCCCCGCCCGGCGAGGTGCGCGCCGTCGTCGTCGGTGACGTCGAACAGCTCGGGCTCTTCCCGGCGGCAGATGTCCTGGGCCCGCGGGCAGCGCGGGTTGAACGCGCAGCCGGCGGGGATCCGCAGCAGGTTGGGCGGCAGGCCCTTGATGGCGTAGAGCTCCTGGCCCTTCTGGTCCAGGCGCGGGATGGAGTCGAGCAGGCCGCGGCTGTAGGGGTGGGCGGGGCTCTTGTAGAGCTGGTCGACGGGGGCGGTCTCGACGATCCGGCCGGCGTACATGACGGCGATCTTGTCGGCCACGTCGGCGACCACGCCGAGGTCGTGGGTGATCAGGATCAGGCCCATGTTGTACTCGGCCTGGAGCTCCGCCAGCAGGTCCATCACCTGGGCCTGGACGGTGACGTCCAGGGCGGTGGTCGGCTCGTCCGCGATGATCAGGTCGGGTTCCAGGGCGAGCGCCATGGCGATCATGATGCGCTGGCGCATGCCGCCGGAGAACTGGTGCGGGTAGTCGTCGACCCGTTCCTTGGCGGCCGGGATGCGGACGCGCTCCATCAGCTCGACGGCCTTGGCCCTGGCCTCCTTGCGGGAGGAGCCGCGGTGCACGCGGTACATCTCGCCGAGCTGGGTGCCGACGCTGTGGACGGGGTTCAGGGCGGACAGCGCGTCCTGGAAGATCATCGCCATCTGCTCGCCGCGGATCTTCCGGCGCTCCTCGGCGCCGAGCTTGAGCAGGTCGCGGCCCTTGAAGACGATCTCGCCGCCGGTGACGAAGCCGGGCGGGCTGTCCAGGATGCCCATGATCGCCTGGGCGGTGACGGACTTGCCGGAGCCGGACTCGCCCAGGACGGCGAGGGTCTCGCCGGCGGCGACCGAGTAGTCCACCCCGTTCACCGCCTTGGCGACGCCGTCCCGGGTGCGGAACTCGACCTGCAGGTCGCGCACGTCGAGCAGTTCGTCGCCGGGCGCACCGCCACTGGACGCCCGGGGGTCGATCCGGATGGCGCCGGCGTCGTCGTCGCTGTTGCCGCTGTTCATGGTTGGTGGGGGCCCCTCTCAGCGCAGCTTCGGGTCGAGTGCGTCGCGGACGGCGTCGCCGAGCATGATGAACGCGAGGACGGTGATGCTCAGCGCCCCGGCCGGGTAGAGCAGCATGTGCGGCGCGTTGCGGAAGGTCGCCGAGGCCGAGGAGATGTCGATGCCCCAGGAGACGGTGGGCGGTTTGAGGCCGACGCCGAGGAAGCTCAGGGTGGCCTCCAGGGCGATGTAGGTGCCGAGCGCGATGGTGGCCACGACGATGATCGGGGCGACCGCGTTGGGCAGGATGTGCCGGAGC